>JAPYQV010000272.1 GCA_029937205.1 Alphaproteobacteria bacterium | reverse complement strand
GGATGGTGATTTTCCAGCCGTTCGGGGTCGGCCAGTAATAGAGATCGATCATCGCAATTGATCCGCTCGCGTTGCCGCTCAACGCGCCAAGAACTGTTTGTCGCCGAACATGATCGAGCGCTGCTCTTCGGTGAACTCTGTCTTCTTGGCGCGCTCTTCCTTCATCGCTTCAATACCACGCACCACTGCCGGGCGCGCATACAAGCGATCGAGCCATTTGGCGAGGTGGGGAAACTCTGCCATATCCTGGCCCTGATGGCGCCCGAGCCGCATCCACGGGAATATCGCCATATCAGCGATGGAATACTCGCCGGCAACAAATTCCCGGTCTTCGAGACGCTTGTTGACTACGCGGTAAAGGCGCGTGGTCTCGTTGGTGTAGCGCTCGACGGCATAGTCCAGCTTCTCCTCTGCGTAGTTGCGGAAGTGTTGGCACTGGCCGAGCATCGGCCCGACATTGCCCATCTGGAAAAACAGCCATTGCAACACGTCAGCGCGCCCGCGCTCGTCCGACGGGATGAATTTCCGGTGCTTCTCGGCGTAGTGCAACAGGATCGCGCCTGATTCGAAGATCGAGAGTGGCGCGCCATCCGCGCCGTCCGGATCGACCACCGCCGGCATGCGGTTGTTGGGCGCGATCTTGAGAAATTCGGGCGAGAACTGATCGCCTTCCCGGATGTTGACCGGGACGATGTTGTAATCCAGTCCCAATTCCTCAAAAAGAATCGTAATTTTCCAGCCATTTGGGGTCGGCCAATAATAAAGATCGATCATGCGTTTCTCCTCCCCGACGGGGCGGCAGAATGGCGCGCCGCCGCCCGCTTGGCAAGCTACCCCATCCGTGGGACCATTGCTGCCTAAATTGGCGGCATCTCACGAAGAGATGATGGAGGGACCAGGCATGACAGCGGAGCAATTGAACGCGGATAAATTCGAGCGCGCGGTGTGCGACACCAACGCTATGGACTGGCAGCCGAGCCCGGTCGCCGGCGTGTGGCGCAAGCGCCTGGAGTTGTCCGGTCCGGTGGAAGCCGGGCGCGTCACCTCGCTGGTGAAATTCGATGCGGGCGCGCGCTTTCCCGCTCACGATCATCCGGACGGCGAAGAAATCTTGGTTCTCGACGGCGTCTTCAGCGATGAATTCGGCGATCATCCCAAGGGAACTTTTATGCTTAATCCGGAAGGCACGCGCCACGAACCCTATTCCGAACAGGGCTGCCTGCCGCTGGTGAAGTTGCGGCAATATCCCGGCACGGCGCGAGAGGCGGTGCGTATCGATACGTTAAGCGCAACCTGGCAGGAAGGTGAGTATTCCGGCACCGAGCAATTGATGCTCTATCAAGACGAGGCCCATCCGGAGGCTATCTGTCTCTTCCGCATGGCGCCCGGCTGTGAGGTGGCGGAACATGACCATCCCGGCGGCGAGGAATTGTTCGTCCTCGAAGGCGGGCTGGAAGATCAGAATGGGCACTACGGACAAGGCAGCTGGGAACGCAACCCCGTTGGTAGCCACCATTGGGCCAAATCAGAATCCGGCGCCCTCGTCTACGCCAAGCTCGGGCATCTTATCTAGATAGCGGTCCCTCAAACGCCGGGCGAGCGCATCTGCGCTCTTGGCTACCTCGTATTAACTCGGGCGCGCATGTCCAAAGACCCTCAAGCGCCGGGCGGCCACATCCGTGACCTTGGCTTGGGCGCGCTTGCCAGAATGCGAAAAGCATTCTGGAGGTGAACAATTATTGAGACCGCAATTTACGTTCGGTTCAGCGCTTCAATTGCTGTACTCGTCGAAATGACCGGGGCGTAGCAATCGTTGATCTGGGCCAGGGTTTGGTCGTGCAATGGCTCGGTGGTGCCGCAGGCATCGCCGATCACCACCGGCATAAAGCCCATGTCGCGCGCGCATCGGACCGCCATCTCGACGCACCAGTCGGTGTGATAACCTGAAATCAGCAGCGTGCGCGCGCCCCATTGGGCGAGCCATCGTTCGATCGGTGTGCCGGTGAAAATACTCCAGGCGGGGTAGACCAGGGTGATGTCGTCCAGCGCCATAATCGCCTTCACCTCCGGCACCAGATCGGCCTCCCAGGCTTTCTGCGCATCGTCGCCGTCATATTCCCCGTTCCAGAATCCGTACTGCGCCGCGTCCATTGCCGTCACCGGCTGGCGTTCGCCGATGAAGCGGTCGTAGCGCAGCCACAGAAACGGCATCTCTCGGCCGCGGCAGGCAGCGGCGAGGCGAAGAATGTTGTGCAGCGAGCCGCCCTGCTCGCGCGCGCCGCGCCAGATGTCCTCGTGGCTGAGCACGCCATCCGGATCGAGGATGCTGTTTTGCGCGTCTGTGTTGACGAAGACGGCGCCGCGCTCAAACAGTGCGGCGAAATCCAAACTCCGCCATTGCGGATGCAGTTCAGGCAGCATGTTGTCCTCCCCAACTCGTGACCGGAATGTGGCGCGGATTTGGTGCATACTGTCGGCCATGGAACGGCAACGCAAATTGAACCCCGGCCAACGCCTGGCTCTGTTGGCGGCGCTTGTCTTCGCGCTTCTGCCGCTGTTCTGGCTATTGTCGACCAGCTTCAAGCCGCTGTTTGAATTCTATCTTCATCCGATCCAGTGGTTGCCAAATTTGCCAACGCTGGAGAATTACCGCAATGTTTTCTATCCCTATATCGACCCGGCAGGCTTCCCGCAGAGTTCGTCGTGGCGATCCATATTCACCTCCGGCGTAATCGCAGCCTCGGCCACTTGTCTCTCGGTCGGCGTCAGCCTGATGGCCGCCTTTGGCATTTCGCGCCACCGCGCCGGCGGGCGCCGGACGTTGCTGTTCATTCTCTCGTTCCGCGCGGCGCCGCCCATGGTCATCGCCATTCCGGTTGCCGCGGTGGTTTCCACTATTGGTCTCAACGATGATTTTTCCAGCCTGATCCTGGTCTACGCCGCCTACACGGCGCCGATTGCAACCCTGATGCTGAAAAGCTTCATCGACCAGGTGCCGGTGGAACTCGAAGAGGCGGCAATGATGGACGGCATGTCACGCTGGCAAAGCCATTTTTTCGTCACCACACCGCTGATCCGGAGCGGCCTCGCGGCGACCTTTCTGTTCATCTTTATTCTGTGCTGGGGCGAAGGGGCGCTGGCCCTGGCCTTGAGCGCCGGGCAGTGGGTTACCATTCCGGCGCAGCTGGTCAACAAGGTATTCAGCCCGCATGTGCAAAGCGCATTGGCAGTTCTCGCCCTGCCGCCACTCCTCATCCTGGGCTATTTTCTGCAACCCAATTTAAGTCGCGGCTTCACGTTTGGTGCGATCAAAAACTAGAGCGCTCTCTTTTTGGAAGCCCCTCAAACGCCGGGCGGTCGCGTCCGCTCCCTTGGCTACCTCGTATTAACTCGGGCGCGCCGTCGCGCTTGCCGAAATGCTGAGCGCATTCCGGAGTGCCATAAATATAACGACGAGGTTCATATTCCTCGCCGCCTTCGAAAATCAGAGCGTGCGTTCGCTCTCGGTGATTTCCAGATCATTGGACGATATATCCTGTAAGGTCATTAGCCCGTCGGCTGCGAATTCCCAATGCTCATTGCCGAAAGTGCGGTACCACTGGCCGGTATCGCGGTGGCGCCATTCGCTGATGAATCGTATCGAGATACGGCTGTCGCCAAACGCCCACATCTCCTTCTTGAGACGGTATTCCTGCTGCAGCGGCCAGCGTGCTTCGAGGAACGGCAGAATATTCTCCCGCCCCTCGAGGAAAAATTCCTTGTAGCGCCATTTGGTATTTTCGGCCTGGTCGCCGGGAATGTCTTCGGCGACACGCCGGTTCCAGGCATCCTCGGCGTTCTGCACCATCTGGCGCGCGCTCGCTTCGGTGAATGGTGGTTTGATGCGGTCCGTCATCGCGCTGCCTCCCCGGTCTAGCCGTCCAGTTTTTTCTTTAAAGCGTCGTTGGCCATTTGCGGGTTGGCCTTGCCCTGGCTCGCCTTCATCACCTGACCGACAAACCAACCGATCAGCTTGTCCTTACCGCCCTTATATTCCGCCACCTTGTCCGGATTGTCGGCGATCACCTGATCGACCACGGCATCGATGGCGCCTGAATCGCTAACCTGTTTAAGGCCGTGCTCGTCGATGATGGTGTCGGCGCCCTGGCCGCTTTCGAACATGATCTCGAACACTTCCTTGGCGATCCGGCGCGACAGGGTCTTGTCGGCCACGCGATCCACCAGGCCGCCCAGTTGCTCCGCCGAAACGGGCGATGCGGAAATTTCCAGGCCGGCGGTGTTGAGCGCGCCGAAGAGCTCGCCCATGACCCAGTTGGCGGCGAGCTTACCGTCGCGTCCTTGCGCCACCTGCTCAAAATATTCGGCAATATAATTCTCAGCTACCAGCACACCGGCATCATCGGCGCCGAGGCCATAATCTGCCATGAAGCGTTGCTTCCTGGCATCTGGCAGCTCCGGCAGCGCGGCACGCAATTCCTCAACCCAGTCCGCGTCCAATTTGAGCGGCAGCAAATCCGGATCGGGGAAATAACGATAGTCATGCGCCTCTTCCTTGGAGCGCATGGTGCGTGTGACGCCCTGGTTGGCATCGAAGAGGCGGGTTTCCTGAGCGATCTTACCGCCGTCCTCGAGAATTTCCACCTGGCGCTCAGCCTCGTATTCGAGCGCTTTCATAACGAAACGCACCGAATTGACGTTTTTGATTTCGCAGCGCGTGCCAAGCGGATCGCCGGGTTTGCGCACAGAAACATTGACATCGTAGCGCAGACTGCCCTCC
>JAPYQV010000271.1 GCA_029937205.1 Alphaproteobacteria bacterium | reverse complement strand
TTTTCCCCTGTCGGCGCCGTCTTTCGTAGACTGGTCGAAAATTCCATCGCCTATCACGAAGCAATTTTCGCCGCCCTTCAGGCCGGCGACGGGGTGGCGACGGAGAGCGCCATGGCAGCCCATTTGCGGGCCAGCCGGGAAGGTGTGGAAGGCCTCTTGCAGCGCGCCGTGCCGGATAAAAAGTAGCGTCCAGCATGCGCCACGCCGCGGCCGTTCTACTGTTCCTCTTTGTCTTGGTGCCGATTGGCACGTTGCCGGACATCGCGCATGCCGATTGCGGTGATGCGCGTACACCGAAAACCCTGGCGGGGTTCGACGAATTCGCCCGCGCGGTTATGGCCGAATGGCGGGTGCCCGGCCTGGCGCTCGGCGTTATCCAGAACGGCGAGACGCTTTATTGCGCCGGCTATGGCTTCGGCGATGTCGAAAACGCTGTTGCCGTCACGCCCGACACGCTGTTTCCGATTGGCTCGATCAGCAAATCCTTCACCGTCGCCGGCCTCGCCATGCTGGTCGATGAAGGCCGCCTCGATTGGGACCGCCCGGTGCGGGAAATACTGCCTGGCTTTGCCCTGGCCGACCCGATCGCTACAGCGCACACCACAGCGCGCGATATGGTCACCCACCGCACCGGTTTGGCGCGCCATGACATGCTGTGGTACGGCAGCGGCCTCAACCCGGAGCAGCTATTCATTGGATTGCGCCACCTCGCACCGGGCGCGCCGTTCCGCTCGGGCTGGCAGTACAATAATCTAATGTTTGCCGCCAGCGGGCGCATCGCCGAAGCGATCAGCGGCGAAACCTGGCAGGAATTCACCACGCGCCGCCTGCTCGCGCCGCTTGGCATGACAGCCAGCGATTTTTCGCCAGCCGAGAACGACCCGAGGCGCGCCAAACCATATGAGATCGACGGCGAACAGATCCGCCGCATTCCCTTTTACGATATGGGCACCATCGCCCCGGCCGGCGCGATCAATTCCACCATCGCCGACATGCTGCCCTATCTCGCCTTTCACATGCAAAACGGCGTTCATGCAGGCGGTCGCCTGCTTTCTGAAGCCCAAGCCACCGCCATGCAGGCGCGGCGCGTGGCATTGGGCGACACATCACCATATGCAGCGCTCGGCGCGCCGAGCTATGGCATGGGCTTCCTGATCTCGACCTATCGCGGCCACAGGATTATCTGGCACGCCGGCGGCGTCGATGGCTTCGTCGCCCTGCTCGCCTTCCTGCCCGATGCCGGCATCGGCATGGTCGCCCTGAGCAATCTTGACCGTAACCCCGCGCCTACCATTCTCACGCGCAATATTTTCGATCGATTGCTCGGCCTCGCGCCCTTGCCGTGGAACGATTGGGTCGCCTCGGACTATCTCGAATGGGAATTCGGGCAGCGCCAGAAAGCCGCCCAACACGCGCGCTCGCGCGATACGACGGTCCGGCCGTCACGCCCGCTCGCTGATTTTACCGGTGCCTATCGCAATCCTGCCTATGGCGTGGTGCGTATCAGCCATGAGGACGAATCCCTGATGCTCCACTACGGCCAGTTTGCCCTGCCGCTCCGTCCCTACAAGGGCGATATCTTCGAGATCGTCAAAATCCCGGTCACGTCGCGCACCCATCTCGAAGTCTCATTCCACAAAAACGAGAGCGGCGGGATAGCCGGCCTCACCGTTCCATTCGAGCGCGCGGTCGCGGATATATTGTTCGTGCGCGCAGAATAAGCGACCCTGCAAATCTCATTCCACCAGGTCGGTAAAATAGGGCGGCGATATGATGGATTTGGGGTGATTCATGAATATCCTCTCCTGATGCGCCGGGTGGTCGGGGTCGAGGTCGGCAAACCAAGCCTGAATTTCCTTTATGGTATAGGTGCCGTTGGGCACCGCCCAGTGCTCGTCAATCTCGCCAAAACATAGCGAGCCGTGCGCGCTCGCCGCGAGTTCCTTCACCGCGAATTTAAGCATCTCCACGCACTTCTCTAGGCTTTGCACCATGACGCCTTCGATGGTGGAATCTTCCGGCACGTTCCACCTGTCGACCTTATAAATCGGGCCGTGGTCGATTTCCTCGTCGATCTCGTGCAGCGTCACGCCGTCATGCGTCCTGAGATCGCGCTTGATCACCGGAACACACCAATTGCCCCAACAGCCCGGATGTTCCGGCGGCGACGGGTGGATGTTGACCGTGCCGAAAATTGCCTGGTCGAGATGGTGGCGCTTCAGAATGATGCCGTTGATATGCGAAATGATGAGGTTGTAATCGCTCTCCGCAATCTGCTTGAGCACATCGGGCTTGGTCTCCATGTTGCCCATTTCCCAATAGATGCTCTCGACATTGGTGAAATGCTCGCGCGTGATCGCCGTGATGCTGTCGATGAGATCGGGTATCGACGTTAGCAAAAGCACTCTGTAGTCCTGATTTCGAGCCATATTGTTTCCTCCCCAAAGATACTTAAGCCGTGCAATCAATCGAGACGGACAGCGCCGATCTGATTGTCGGTCACGTTGCCATTCTCATCGACGCTGAATTCGCTCGCGATGAGCCCGCTGGCGCTGCCAATGAAGAAGCGCACCGGGTGTTGATGCTTCTGCACAGCCGCGCGGGACGGCGCGATTTGGCGCTCAAGCAGTATGACAAATGCCGCGCGCGAGTGGCCTTCGAACCAGGCGAGCGTGCGAACCATCGCGACCAATCGTCACCAGCCTGAATGAACAATTCGGTTTGTTCAACGCTTCTCATAATTTGGCTAGAATCGCTGCAGCTTGCGCGGATTGGGGTCTGCTAAGCGAAGGGCTGGATGCCTGCCAGCGAGCGCTCCCCATAATCGAGCAAACCAGCGAGCGTGTCGATGAGGCGGATGTTTATCGCGTCAACGGCTTGCTCCTGGCGCCGGAGCCCGGCGACGGCACCGAGTCGGCTGAAGAGGCTTCGATACTGCCGACCTAAAGCAAGCGAAGGCGTTGCTGGACGAACTCGGCTAGAATTCAAATGCAACCAACACCACCGCAAAATGGAGGCAACCATGGCGATCACGATTTTTCTTGAATTTACGGCCAAAGCGGGCACCGGCGGCGATATGCTGGCGGGGCTGAAAGAGATACTTCCCGACACGCGGAGCTATGACGGCTGCATCAATAATGATGTCTATCGCAGCCAGGAAAATCCGGACACGCTGCTGATCCACGGAACGTGGCAGAGCAAGGAGCACTACGAAAAATATCTCGCCTGGCGCGAGGAGACCGGCGTGTTTGGGAAATTTGCCGCCGGGCTTGAGGGCGCGCCGTCTATCCGCTATTTCGATTTGACTGACGCCTAAATCGGGCGGCCTCAAGCCAGGATAAATTCCCGGATGGTATTCAGCGCGGCGTCCTTGTCGTCGCGCTCGACGCCGTGGCCGCAGCCTTCGAAGATGCGGAGCTCGGCAAGACCATCGGGGATGGCGGCGGCGATTTCCTGTGATTGCGTGGCCGGGGTGACCGGATCGAACTCGCCGGTCATGACCAGGGTGGGGCATTGAATGTTGGCCAGATCGGGGCGAAAATCGAATGTCTGGCCTTCGCCGCCTTTGCCGAAGAAATCGCCGAGCAGGCCAGGGTTCATGATGGTGCGGGTGACCAGATCTGTGCCTTGCGGCGTTTGGTTATAGTAGGGAAAGCATTTGTCGATATAGGGGCCGACGATTGCCTCGTCCGATGCATCGCCCCAGAAGGCTTCGGCCAGTTTGCGGGCTTCCATGCCGCCGAGTTGTTCGAACATATCGGCGATACGGTCATGGTGCATGTTTGCCGCCGTGCTCGCGAGAATCAGCTTGGCCGGGTGCTCGGGGTGGCGTGTGGCGTAGGCCTGGGCGACAAAGCCGCCGAAAGAAAGGCCGAGGACGATCGGCTTTTCGATCTCGAGCGCCTGGCAAAACGCGTAAACATCATCGCCCCATTGGGGGAGGTTCCAGGTTTCGGGCGTACAGCGGTCGCTGCGGCCATTGCCGCGATGCTCGAGATAAACCAATTGCGCCACGTCCTGCAGTTCGGAGTGGATCGGCTTCAGGTGGGAATGATCGAAGCCCGGGCCGCCATGCAGCAGCACAAGCGTCGGGCGCTCGCGCATCTCCGGGCCGTCCGGCACCACTTTCGCGCCCTCGACATCGAAGAAAAATTTGACGCCGCCAATGTCAATTCTCATTTATTGCGCTCCTTACAAATAGGGCGCCGGCTCGGGCAGGGCGGCGCCGCATTTGCACGTCTCTGCGCCGGACACCATCGCCATTTCGCCGCACGCCGTACAGCGCAGCAGACGCAAATTCAGTTGCCCTTCGGTCCAAAAGCTCGTCCAACCACTGTCGCCGATTCCGTTTACTTTGAAAAAATCCGCCATCGCCGCCTTGTGCGCCTCGCCCTGCACGGCCGCCTTGGCCGAGGCGATATCCTCCCAGGCGGTGAGCGTGACGCCGTGGCCTTCCGCCGACATCGCTGTGCTGGTCGAAATAAAACCGGGCATTTGCGCGATCTCCTGGATAATCGCCCGCATGTGGCCGCCCAGCGCCTCGCGCTTTTCCACTGAATTCACACGAATCTACGTGACACCAATAACGCCCGGCTTGGCCGTGTTGCCGGTGCTGGTATAGGTCGAGTTGCCGAAGCTCACCGGGCCGATGCGCTTGGGCTGTACCGACACCAGACAATCGAGCTGCTCCATCATGGTGCCGTTGCTGAAATAGCCGCGCACGCTGGTGATGCCATCATCTCCGGCCTCGATCACGTCGATGCCGGGAACGGCAATGGAGCGGCC
>JAPYQV010000270.1 GCA_029937205.1 Alphaproteobacteria bacterium | reverse complement strand
TATACGATGCAGTGGAAGTGGAGCCCACCGACCGCTCCTTTATGGCCGGCGCGCAGTTCGCGCGCGAAGGAAACTTTGACGGCTTCGTCTCGGTCGGCGGCGGTTCGGTGATGGATACGGCCAAGGCGAGCAATCTCTATGCTACCTATCCGGCCGATCTGCTCACCTATGTGAATCTTCCGGTAGGCAAGGCCCAGCCGGTGCCGGGCCCACTCATGCCGCACATCGCCTGCCCCACCACATTCGGCACCGCCAGCGAATGCACCGGCATGGCGATTTTCGACATGCTGGAAATGGAAATGAAAACCGGTATCGCCGCGCGTGAGATTCGGCCCTCCCTCGGCATTCTCGACCCTGGCGCGTTGACTTCACTGCCAGCGCTGGTGGTGGCGGCCAATGCTTTTGATGTCTTCAGCCATGCCATCGAATCGCTTACCGCCAAACCCTACACCGAACGCCAAGCACCCGAGCAACCCGGTCTCAGGCCGATGTATCAAGGCGCCAATCCCTATAGCGATATCGCCTGTAGCGAGGCCATCAGCCTGATCGGCGCCAATCTCGAGCGTGCCATGGGCGAGCCCGACGATTTATCGGCACGCGAACCGCTCATGTTCGCCGGGATGCTGGCCGGGATCGGCTTCGGCGCGTCCGGCTGCCATGTCCCGCATGCCATGTCTTACGCTGTCGCTGGGTTGGTGCAGGATTATCATCCGGAAGGCTGGCCGGACGACCACGCCATGGTGCCGCACGGCATCTCGGTGATTTTGAACGCCCCGGCGGCGTTTCGCCTCATCGGCCCCGCCGCCGCCGAACGCCATTTACGGGCAGCCCAAGCAATCGGCGCCGACATCCGAAACGTTCCCAAGGAGCGCGCTGGTGACGTCCTGGCCGAGCAAATCATCAAATTGATGCGCGCCACCGGCGTCCCCAATGGCCTTGCCGGCGTGGGCTATAGCGATGCCGATATCGACGCTTTGACACAGCGCACGCTGCCGCAAAGGCGGCTACTCGATATCGCCCCGCGTGAGATTTCAGATGCGGATTTGCGGCAATTGTTCAGGGATTCAATGCGCCTTTGGTGAGCGCCAGATAGATAGGAATCACACCTATGACGATTAAAGTTTATGCCATGACCTGTGGCTGGATAAGCGGCGCGTTCGATTTAATGATGGCCGATACGCCGGGCAGAATCCGTTTTCCCGTACCCGCCTATTTGATCGATCATCCGAAAGGGCGGGTGTTGTTCGATAGCGGCCTCCATCCGGACATTCAAACCGATGTGCGTGGCCGGGCCGGTAACACGCTGGCAGATTTGTTTGAGGTCGAATTTCGCCCCGGAGAGGAGATCGAGGCGCGCCTGGAAGCGCTCGATATCGCTGCCGATTCGATCGACTATATTGTGAATTCACACCTCCATTGGGACCATACCGGCGGCAACGGACTGATTCCCAACGCCAAGATCATAATTCAAAAAAAGGAATGGGAAGCCGGCCATGTGCCGGAGCTGATCGAGCAAAATATCTTTAATCCGGTCGATTACAATCACGGCCACCAAATCCAGTAAATTGAAGGCGAATATGACTTGTTCGGCGACGGGCACGGTGGTGACGGTTCCCACATTTGGCCACACGCCGGGGCACCAATCACTCAAAGTCAAATTGGCTTCCGGTGATATTATCCTGGCCGCTGATGCGTGTTATTTCCGCAAGACTTTGGAGGACCTGCATCTTCCCAATATCGTGTTCGACAAAGCGCAAATGCTTGATTCTTTGAAAATCCTGCGCCGCCTTCAACCGGCCGGCGCTCGGATTTTTTATGGCCACGATCCGGAATTTTGGCAACAAGTTCCGCAAGCGCCGCTAGAGCTGATTTAGCCTGGTTTCAAGATTGGCCGGGTTTGCGAATCAAGCGCATCACGGATCGCTCTGGCCAACACCGGTTTACCAAACGGTTTTTGAATGTAGACGTAATCCAGATCCGCAACCTCTTCGGCATCGAAGGCACGTTGGGTGTAACCCGACATGAAAACCACTTTGATCTGGGGTTGAAGCGCCCGCATTTTGACGGCGAGTTCGATGCCGTTTATTTTGCCGGGCAAAACAATATCGCTCAGCAGCAAGTCGACCTCTCCGGTATCCTGTAGCAATTTTAGAGCAACCTTCGCGCCCGGCGCTTCGATGATGGCATATCCCAATTTTGACAATATGGTGACCGACAATTTACGCACATCCGTATCGTCTTCCACCACCAGGATTGTTTCGCCGCTCGCCTCGGGAACGGGCACAGATGATTTCACACTTGGGGAGGTCGCGACATCAGGAGCCGGCTCAACCTCCCGCCTTGAACGCGGCAAATAAATCCTGACCGCTGTGCCATGGTCCGTCTCGCTTTCGATTGATGCATAGCCGCCGGATTGTTGGGCAAAACCGTAGACCATACTGAGACCAAGACCGGATCCCTTGCCGGCGCCTTTGGTGGTGTAAAATGGTTCAAAAACGCGCGCCAGACTCTCCCTGGGAATACCAACGCCATTGTCCGATACCGTCAGCACCACATAGTTGCCCGATGTGACACCTGCCTGCACAGCGGCTTCCTCGTCAATCAGCTCGGCGTTTTCTATTTCAATGCTGAGCGTGCCGCCGTTAGGCATGGCGTCTCGAGCGTTGATCGCCAAATTCAATATAGCGTTTTCCAGTTGCGACGGATCGGCTTCACAGGGCCATAGATCATCCGGCTGCGACGTAATTATTTCAACACTGGCACCCAGGGTGCGCTCTAAAATTCCGATCATATCCACAACCAACCTGCCCGCATCTACCGCATGGGGTCGCAATGTTTGCCTTCTGGAGAATGCCAATAACCGTTGCGTCAAATCCGCGCCACGTTGCACTGCTTGCAGGGCGCGGCGGAGCAGATCATCCTCGCTATTCGAAACACCATCACTGTCTTCAAGCATTTGGAGGCAGCCGGAAATAATCGTGAGCAGATTGTTGAAGTCATGCGCCACGCCGCCGGTCAATTGGCCGACCGCTTCCATTTTTTGAGACTGCAACAGCTGCGCTTCAATTTCCCGCCGATGGGTAATATCTTCGACCACTGCGATATCGCCAATCATGTTGCCCTCGGCGTCTTTAAGGCGCGATGTGTTCACATTTACCCAAATCACGGAGCCATCTTTATGAATGTATCGTTTGTCCAGTTGATAGGAATCAATGGCGCCGGCCAATAATTCGGCATGCCTTTTTTTCGCTTCTGCCTGATCATCCTCATGGGTCAGTTCAAAGAATGTCATGTTGGTCAATTCTTCGGAGTCCCGACCGATCATGGCCAGATAAGCGCTGTTACTTTGAATGTAGCGGCCCTCCGGTGTGGTTGTCGCAATACCGACCGCCTCCGTTTCAAATATTCCGCGCAATAGCTCCTCTCCGGCACGCAAGGCCTCTTCAGTTGCTTTACGCTCCGTAATGTCGGTTACCAACGCGAAATACCCTCGGACAACATTCTCAGGACCAAAGTCGGGGACCAGGATGGCGTGAATTTCCCGCGCGCGCCCGCCGGGATAATGCAGGGTCCGTTCATAGCTGACCTGCTCACCCGCCAGAGCGCGCTCAACATATTCTCTAACTTTGGCAAAGTTCTCGGCGCCGGCAATTTCCTCCACTGTTTTCCCCAGAACAGAAGAAGCCGGGACCTGAAACCACTCCTCAAAAGTCAGATTGACGGAGCGGTAACGCATTTCAGAATCTACATAGGCGATCAATGCCGGCATATTATCAATGAGCAGGCGGTACTGCACTTCGCTATTCTTAATTGCCTCCTCAGACAGCTTACGGTGCGTGATATGCTGGACGGTGCCCCGGCGTTTTTCCGCCACGCCTTCGCCTTCTTTTGTAGATAAGTTTTCCTGATGAACCCATCGTATCTCGCCATCGGGCAAAACAATGCGATGTTCAAAACTGAATTGCTTTCCCGTGAGCTGACCTTGCTCGATCAAATCTTGAATGCGCTCGCGATCTTCGGGGTGAACAAACTTATTATACCCTCCGCCGAAGGTATAAATTCGGCGGGAGAGGTGCCAAATATGCGATAGATTTCAGCTGACCAGATCAGCTCTTCGGTTGCTAAATCATATTCCCAGTTGCCGATCTGCGCCGTCCGCTCGGCTTCTTCCAAGCGGGATTCGCTCGCGCGTACTGCCTGTTCTGTATCCGTACGATTGGAATATTTTTCAGTGGTTGGGTGGTCTTCTTCTTCGAAATTCCGAACCCGCCGCTCAAGCCGGATCACCTCGGCGATCAATTTGTCCCTGTCAAAGGAACCAAATCGAATCTCCAAATCATCACGCTCAGACATTTGGCAAACACCCATTCTTCATTCGCACTCGAGATGCCTGAACATTGTTGCAATATTTTATGGCGGTCATACACATAAAATATTGGCGATAGAGTTGAGCATTCCCTGGGAACGACGCCGTTTGACGCTCTCAGGCGTCGAGCGCGTTGCAAATGGTTTTGGCGAGGATAGGCTTGCCGAAAGGCTTTTGAATGAAGTGAAAACCATGCTCGGAGGATTTTTTCGCATCGAGGGCGCTTTCCGTGTATCCGGACATGAAAACGATCTTGATACCGGGCAGCCTATGGCGCACCTCGGCGGCAAGATCAACACCGTTCAACCCCCTGGGCAATACGATATCGCTGAGCAGCAAATCGACTGTGCCACTATGGCGCAGAACAGCCAAAGCAGATGGGGTGGATGGCTCCCGCTCCCGGCATCTAGGTGCCACATTTGTG
>JAPYQV010000269.1 GCA_029937205.1 Alphaproteobacteria bacterium | reverse complement strand
AACTGGTGGGCGACTTCTCCAGCAAAGTGGCATGGGTTTCCGCGGCCCAATCCGTACCCTCGGCTGAGAGATTGGCCAGAATCGCCTCGATGGAGTCGCCGGCGAAGCAGCGGTCCACCTCGTTCTGGAGCGCCGCCAGCGGCGCCTCTCCCGGATCAGCGGTGAATTCCGCCAGCACCCCGCCTATCGCGCCGTCTATCGCGCCCGTGGCATCGCCTGAGAAATCGGCGGCGCCCAGCGCGGCATTAAACGCCGCCATGCGCGCGCTCGGCACATGATGGGTCGCGAGGCCAAGATAGAGCGCATCCGCCGCGCCGATGTGTGCGCCCGTGAGCCCCATGTAAAGCCCCATGCGCCCCGGGCAGCGCGGCAGAAAATAGGTCGCGCCGACATCGGGAAAGAGGCCGATGCCGGTCTCGGGCATAGCAAAAAGCGCGTGCTCGCTCATCACCCGGTGCGAACCATGAAAGGAAATACCAACGCCGCCGCCCATCACCACACCGTCGATCAACGCGACATAGGGTTTGGGAAAGCGGAACACCAGCGTATTCAGGCGATATTCCTGCTCATAAAATGTAATCGCGAATTGCTTGTGCGGATCGTTCTGCTGTTCGTGCAGAAAGCGGATATCGCCGCCCGAACAGAACGGTACGCGGCCATCCTCGCGCGCCGCGCCGCGAATCGCCACCGCCTGAACCGCCGGATCGCATTGCCATGCCCGCAACTGGTCATCGAGGGCGACAGCCATGGGCTGGGTGAGCGCATTGAGCGATTTCGGCCGGTTTAACATCACATTCGCCAGCCCGCCTTGGCGATCGAAGATAATGTCGCCGTCTGCCGCGCTATTGGTTTTCTCAGTCACGTCGTTCCCTCTAATCGTGCAACAATCCGCGCGCAATTATCACGCGCATGATCTCATTGGTGCCTTCCAAAATCTGGTGCACCCGGAGATCGCGCAGATGGCGCTCGACCGGGTGATCCATCAAATAACCGTAGCCGCCGAGCAGCTGCAAGGCGTCGTTGCAAACGTTAAAGCCGGCATCGGTGGCGAAGCGCTTGGCCATGGCGCAAGCCTGGGTGGCATCGGGCGTCTTCGCGTCGAGCTTGGCGGCGGCGTTGTAAATCATCAGACGCGCCGCTGCGAGCTCGGTCGCCATATCGGCGAGCTTGAATTGCAGCGCCTGAAAATCCGCCAGCTTGCGGCCGAACTGCTCGCGCACCAAAAGATGCTCGCGGGCGATTTCCATGCTGGCCGCCGCCGCGCCGAGCGAACAGGCGGCGATATTGATGCGCCCGCCGTCGAGCCCGGCCATGGCGATGCGAAAGCCCTCGCCTTCATCGCCAATACGGTTCGCCACCGGCACCCGGCAATCCTCGAAATTGACCATCGCCGTCGGTTGGCTGTGCCAACCGAGTTTGTTTTCCTGGGCACCAAAACTGAGGCCGGACGAGTCTTTCTCGATGGCAAGGCATGTGATGCCGCCCGGACCGGCAGCGCCGGTGCGCACCATGGTGACGTAAAGGTCAGTCGAGCCGGCGCCGGAAATGAACGCTTTCGAACCGTTCAGCACATAATCATCGCCATCCCGCACCGCGCGCGTTTTGAGGGCTGCGGCGTCGGAGCCGGAACCCGGCTCGGTCAGACAATAGCTCGCCAGCAGATCCATCGAGCACAAGCCCGGCAGCCAGCGCCGGCGCTGCGCATCGTCGCCGTAAGCATCGACCATCCAACTGGCCATGTTATGGATCGAGAGATAGGCCGAGGTGGAGGCGCAGGCCGAAGCGAGGGCCTCGAATATCAGCGCCGCATCAAACCGCGCCAGATCGGAACCACCGACATCCTCGGCGACATAAATGCCGCCAAAGCCGAGCGCCGCCGCTTTTCGCAGCGCCTCGACAGGAAAAATCTTGTCGCGGTCCCAGAGGGCGGCGTGCGGCGCAAATTCATGGGCGGCAAAATCGCGCGCCGTTTGCTGAAATGCAGCCTGCTCGGAATTCAGTTCAAAATCCATGGCGCGCACTTTACTGGCCCGCCAAGGCGCGCGAAAGAGCCGTATCGGCTATGCGGTGAGGGCAGTCGACTTATTCTCGGGCCGGTGCGCCAAAAACAGGCCCGCCAGGCTGGTCGCATGAATAAACGGCCAGGCAATCTTAATGCCGTGCGGATTTCCTTCGCGCAAGGCGCGCTCGGCCATATTGCGCACGCGCGGGCCATCCCAAATTGGTGACTGCAGGAAAGCCTGGCTGTTGATCATGTCCAGGGCGTAACCCTTGAGCGGCCCGGCAAGCCAATTATAAATTTCGATGGGAAAGCCGAGCTTCTTGCGCCGCGTTCGGACATTTTCAGGCAGAATTCCCTTCAACGCCTCGCGCAGCACATACTTGGCCGAGCCGCCCCGAATCTTGCTCTCGACCGGCAGCGCGAAGGCATAGACCATCAGACGCCAATCGAGAAACGGCGCACGGGATTCAACGCCATTGGCCATTGAGGCGCGGTCGAACTCGCGCAAGATCCATGGCAGGCGGCCCTCATGGGCTTCGAAATAAATAAATCTGGTCAGGCGGTCGCGATCGGCCAGATCAGGCGCATCCTCGGCCCAGATGGGAAATTCGAAGGGATAGGGCGCGGCGCGCAGCACCTCGGCCACGGGTGTTGGCCGGGGCGTCGGGTCGAACGGCGCGAATTCCGGCAGCGCCGCCAACAAAGGCGCCAGTTTGGCATCAACTTTCTCGACCCCCATGGCGTCGGAGGCCTCCTTCAAATTGCGCAAATGTTCAACCGCTTCGATCATCGCCTGGTTGGGAAGATGGCGATATCCGGCGCCGAGCTCGTCGGCGCCATGGCCATCCAGCGAGACCACCATGCCATGCCGGCGCAGCTCGCGGTAAAGCAGCCAGTGCCCGGCCGGCAAATGGCCGATCTCTTCCGACTTGAATATGATTTCGTCGAGATTTTGCAGGGCATCGTCGGCGTTGGCGGCCTGATAAATGCCCTTGGTGCCGGCGAACGCCACCACATCCTCGGCCAGAGCGCGCTCTTCTCCTGCGTTATCACCCAGGAAAAACGCCGTTTGCCAATCATCCGGGCGGCGCGGCGCATCCATGTCTTGGTTGTTGAGGTGGGCGATCACACCGTGAATCGCGCTCGAATCGAGACCGCCGCTCAAACAGGTGGCAAGCGGCACATCGCTCCGCATGCGCGACCGGCAGGCATCGAAAAGCAGCTCGCGGAAATGCTCGACCTGGCGCTCGAGGTGGAGCGGTGGATCGGGCAGGTGATCGAGCGTGCGCCACCAGCGCCTGAGTTTTGGCGCCTGCCCGGACCGGACCGTCATGAAATGGCCGGGCGGAAAGCGCTTTACGCCCTCCAGCAGCGCATGCTCGGTGCCTTCAAAGGGGATCACATGCATAATCGCCGTGGCCACGGCGCGGCCGTCAAATTGCCCTGCGAAATCCGGCAAAGCGAGAAATGCTTTCATCTCGGAGGCGAAGGCGAAACGGCGCCCGTCGAAATACCAAAACAGCGGCTTCACACCAAAACGGTCGCGCGATAGGAACAACTCGCCTTCCTGGGAATCCCAAAGCGCGAAGGCCCACATGCCATTGAACCGCGTCTGACAATCGGGGCCCCACTGGGCGAAGGCGGCGAGCAGCACTTCCGAACCACTTTCGCTTATAAAATGATGACCAAGTCCGGTAAGTTCCTCGCGCAGCTCCAGAAAATTATAGATTTCGCCATTGAACGTGAGCCACCAGCGGTCGGCGCCAAAGGACATCGGCTGATGGCCGCCTGCCCCCGTGTCGAGGATGGCAAGACGGGTATGTCCGAGGCCAAGTGCGCCGTCCTGATAGACACCACTACCGTCGGGACCGCGGTGCGCCAGGAGGCCGTTCATGCCCTCCAGAACGGCGCGCGCCACCGGTGCGCCGCTGAAGTTCCATAGCCCAGAAATTACGCACATAGCGCAGAGCTTAAGGTTTATTGGTTAAAAGAAGTTGACTCACCCCCGCCATCACACCGACGTTTTACAATCCAACGCACGAGGAACATGACATGGCCACCCTACCCGGAACGTTCGGCCGCTATCCTTCGACGCGGCTGCGGCGCAATCGGCGCTTTGAATGGTCGCGCCGTTTGGTGGCGGAAAATGTACTGACACCGGCGGATTTGATCTGGACTGTTTTCGTGCGCCCGGGCAAAGGCGAAGCGGAGCCGGTGCCGTCCATGCCGGGTGTCGAGCGGGTCTCGGCAGATGTGCTGGCGGAACGCGCGCGCGAGGCTTTCGATCTCGGCATTCCGGCCCTTGCCGTCTTTCCGCAAACCCCGCCCGAGCTCAAAACTCCGGATGGCGATGAAGCGCTCAACCCGGACAATCTGGTGTGCCAGGCGGTGCGCGCGGTGAAAAACGCCGTGCCGGATATGGGCGTGATCTGTGATGTGGCGCTCGATCCCTACACCAGTCACGGCCAGGATGGCCTGGTGCGCGACAATTATGTCGTCAATGACGAGACGGTGGAGATGCTGTGCCGCCAGGCGCTCAACCAGGTGGCGGCGGGCTGCGACGTGATCGCGCCGTCCGACATGATGGATGGCCGCATCGGCGCGCTGCGCCAAGCGCTCGACGCCGCCGGCCATGAACAAACCCTGCTGCTCTCCTACGCCGCCAAATTTGCCAGCGTGTTCTATGGCCCGTTCCGCGATGCGGTGGGCTCGGCCACCTCGCTCGGCCAGGGCGACAAGCGCACCTATCAGATGGACCCGGCCAACAGCGACGAAGCGTTGCGCGAGGTCGCCGTC
>JAPYQV010000268.1 GCA_029937205.1 Alphaproteobacteria bacterium | reverse complement strand
TATTGGCTCGCCGGCATGACGGCGTTCCAGGCGATCTGCCATGGCATGACGACCATTGCCACGGGCGGCTTCGCGACATCGGACCGCTCATTCGCGATGTTCGACAGTGCCACCATCGAAGGTATCGCCATGCTGTTCATGGTGCTTGGGTCTTTGCCGTTCGTGCTCTATCTCCATGCCGTGCGCGGCGGCGCGAAGCGCTTGTGGCGCGATACCCAGGTGCGCTGGTTTATGGGCATCGTTGTGGCCTCTTTGGTGGCGCTCTCGGGCTGGCAATGGCTGGCCGGCGGCATGGCGATCGACGAAGCTGTGCGCTATGCCAGTTTCAACGCCATCTCGATATTGACCGGGACCGGCTATTCCACCGCCAATTTCAGCACCTGGGGCAGTTTTGCCCTGCCGGCCTTTACCGTTTTGATGTTTATCGGCGGCTGCACCGGCGGCACCACCGGCGGCATCAAGGTGTTCCGCTTTCAGGTGCTGTACGCCACGGCGCGGGTACAAATCCACCAGTTGATCCAACCGCACGGCGTGTTTCCCATGAAGTACAATCACCGCCCCATTCCGGAAACGGTGCCGGGCGCGGTGATGGGATTCTTCTTTCTGTTTGTCGTCAGCTTCGCCGTGCTGGCCATGGCGCTGTCGCTGATGGGGCTCGACTACATCACCAGTATTTCCGGCGCCGCCACGGCGCTGGCCAATGTCGGCCCCGGCCTAGGCCCGATAATCGGCCCGGGCGGCACCTTCCAGCCGCTGCCGGACGCCGCCAAATGGCTACTCTCCTTTGCCATGCTGCTGGGGCGCCTTGAGCTCTTCACCGTGCTCATTCTCCTGGTCCCGAGATTCTGGCGCGATTAGAGACCTGACGTTTCCTGCTGTCCGGTGAAGAAAAGTTTGAGGCGGGCGAAAATGGCGGTGATATCGGCCTGTACGACGAGCAGGATCGGCACCAGCACGAGGACGATGAAGGTCGAACCGAGCAGGCCGAAGACGATGGTCACGGCCATGGGTTTGAGAAACTGCGCTTGCAGGCTGGTCTCGAACAAGAGTGGCAACAGGCCGAACATGGTGGTGACCGACGTCAGGATAACGGCGCGTAATCTGTCGCGCGCACCGCCCGTGACCGCCTCAACCAAAGTCTCGCCAGCGCGCAGGCGCTCTTCGATGGCGCGTACCAGAATAATTGAATCATTCACCACAATGCCGGACAGTCCCAGGATGGCGACCAGGCTGAGCACGGAGACGTCGAAGCCGAGAATGAGATGCCCCAGGATGGCGCCAACGATGCCAAAGGGGATCACCGCCATGACGGAAAACGGCCGGACATAGCTCGAAAATATTGCCGCCAGGATCATGTAGATGGCGATCATGGCGATCAGGGCACCGAGTTTCATGTCGCCGAGGGTGCGCTCCTGTTCTTCCGCCTTGCCGCGGAATTCAACACTGACGCCGTGTTTGCGCGCCAAGGCCTGCAACCCTTCCTGCTGCATGGCCTGAATGATCTGGTCGCTGGTGTTGATGCGCTCGTCCACTTCCGCCGTGACGCTGGCTGTCCGCAGGCCGTCTTCGCGGCGGATGCGGGCGAAACCAGCCTTGTCGCGGAACGCGACCACTTCGGCGAGCGCCACCTCGCGCCCGGCCGGGCTCATGAGATAGAGGCCGCGAAAATCCGCTTCGCTGAGGGAATCGCGGGCATAGAGCACGCGTACCGTAATTTCCTCATCGCCGCGCGCGAAGCGCTTGGCGATCGCCCCTTCAAAGGCATTTCGCACCTGTCGTCCGACGCTTTCGGTGGTGAAATCGAGCGCGCGGCCGCGCGGCGTTACCTCGATGATCGTCTCCTGCTTGCCGTAGGGTAAATCATCGTTGATGTCGCTAATGCCGGGGAAGCGTTCGAGGAGCGCCCGCGCCTCAAGCGCTGCCGCCTTGAGGTCGACAAGCGAAGGGCTGCTGATACGGAGATCGATTTCGCGCCCCGGCGGTCCCGACTGTTCCTCGATCAACGTGAAACTCTCGGTCCCTGCCAACAGGCGGATTTCCTCGCGCCAGACTTTCATGAAATCGGCGGTGCGCACCGAGCGGCTGTCGGAGGGCACGAGCTCGACGCGCACGCCAACAATATGATCGCCGCTGCCGAGGAAGAAACTGTCGGAGCGCCCGACCGGCTTGCCGAGCTGCGCCACGCTGATCACCACCAGGCCGCCTGCGCCGCCGGTGAGTTTGTCCTCGCTGGCGTAGAGCGCGCGTTCCATCTCCTCAATCATGGCGATGCTGGTTTCGCGCTGGGTGCCTTCGACGAAAGCAACATTGGCGTACACCGTGTCGGATTCGGGCGAGGGGAAAAATACGAAGCCGATGCGCCCACCGGCCATCAGGCCGAAGACCAGGATGAGGAGGGCAACACCAATGCTTAGGGTGAAATATCGCCACGCCACGCAGGCGCGCACGAAGCGCTGAAACGCACCGTCGCGAAACGCCTCGAAGCGTGGATTGAACCAACGCGCGAAGCGGTTTTCGTCGCTCGGGTCGGTGCGGAGCGCGCCCCTCAAATGGCCGGGAAGAATGAGAAAACACTCGATCAGGCTGGCGATCAGGATGGCGATGATCACCATCGGAATGGCATAGATGATCTGGCCGATGATGTCGGAGACCATCAACAGCGGCAGAAAAGCGGCAAGGGTGGTGAGGGTCGCGGCAATCACTGGTGCGAACATGCGCTTGGCGCCGGTTTCCGCCGCCATGGTTGGCGAATCGCCGAGCGCGCGCCGGGTCACCGAATGTTCACCGACGACGATGGCGTCGTCGACGATGATACCGATTGCCATGATCATGGCGAACAGGCTGACCATATTGATCGACTGACCCATCAGCGCCATCGCTGCCAGGGTGGCCAGCATGGCGACCGGGATGCCGACCGCAACCCAGAAGGCGACCCGCCCGCTGAGGAAAATAAACAGCACGGCGACGACCAGAACCAGCCCGCTGGCGCCGTTCTTGAGCAATAGATTGATGCGGTTGTTAATCGCGTCTGCCACGTCGTTATATTGCTCAAGCTTGAGATTGGGCGGCAGGGAGGACTGAATATCGCGGACGAATTCGTCGAGCAGCGCGGCCTGCTCGAGGGCGTCGGAGCTCGGTGCGCGCTGCACATTAAGGCCGATTGCGGGCTGGTCATTGCGGTAGACCAGCGGGTCGTCCTTGTTGAATTGGTCGGAGACCCGGGCAATATCGCGCAGGTAAATTTTCTCGCCATTGTCGAGCGCGCGCACCTCTATATGGCCGATGTCCTCGGCGGTCTTGGCCAGGCCGAGACTGCGAATTTGCTTGTCGGTGCCGCTCGGCACGATGCCGGAGGGCAGGTCGAGCGAGCTCTGGCGAATGGCGGCGGCGATATCTTCGGTCTCCAGATTGAGCCGGCGCATGGTGCTAGGGCGGAGTTCGGCCCAGATCTCCTCGCGCCGCGCGCCGCCCAACTCGACCCGGTCCACTCCCTTGGCCAACAGGCCTTCGCGGATATCCTTGGCCAGTGATTTCAGCGACGCTTCCGGGTAGGGGCCGGAGAGCATCAAACGGCCGATCGGCTCATAACTGAAAATGCGCTGAATTACCGGCTTTTCGCTGTCTTCCGGCAAGGTGGTGATTTGCGCCACTTCCGATTCAATATCGCCGAGCGCCGCCTGTAGATCGGTGCCCTGTTGAAACTGGATGGCGACCAGGCCGATGCCCTCGGACGATTGCGATGACACACGGTAGACATTGTCGAGAAAACGCACTTTGGGCTCGATCACACCGACGATGTTGGCATCGATATCCTCGGCGCTGGCGCCCGGCCATTCGACCGTGACCGTGACCCAGTCAATGGTGAATTTCGGGAAGAACTGCGTGTTCAGCCGGGCCAGGGAAAACAGACCGATGACGATCAGGAAGGCCATCAGCAGATTGGCGGCGGTGCCATGGCGCACGAAGACGCCGATCAGGTCACGCCGCGGCGCCTTCATCTGGCGCTGACCTTGACTCCCGGGCCGATGCCGGGAAAGCGCGTCGTCGCGACGGTCTCCCCGTGGGCAAGCTCGCCATGCACCAGGACGTCGTTGCCGATGCGCGCCACCAGTTCGACCAGGCGCAGCTGCAGCCGGCCGGCTTCGATCACATAGACTTTTTCGTTATCATGCAGGGCGCTTTCGGGCAGGCGGGCGACTTGGCGATAGAGGCGATCCTGCAATATTACTTCGACGAAAGCGCCGGGCCGCAGGGCAGTAAGCTGGCCGGCAGTGTCAATGCGCGCATAGGCCTGGACGCCGCCGCTAGCGGCATCGATTTCGGCACCGACGCGGGCGATCTCGGCAGCATATTCAAATGTTTCATTGCCGACGCGCCATAAGGCGCGCGCCCGGCGGCCGATCAGATTTTCCGGTGGTTTGACGAGGCGGCCGAATTCGTCGTCGCTGAGGTGAAATTTCGCTTCGAGATGGTTGAGGTCGATCAACCGCGCGACCTGACCGTTGACCGGCATGCGCTTGCCTATGGCGGCGCCGGTTTCGGTCAAAAAGCCGTCGAAGGGGGCGAGCAGGCGGGTGTTGCGCAAATCGCGCCGCGCCCGCTTGAGGCCGACTTCGGTTTGCACGATTACCGCTTGCTGGCGCTCACCATTGGCACGCAGCATTTGCAGATTGCGTTTGCCGAGGGACACCGTGCGCGCCCGCTCGTTGCGTGCCAGGCGGGCGTCATCAAGCGCTTTTTCCGAGATAATTTTGTCCTTGGCCAGCACATCGCGGCGCTGCCATTCGCGCTCGGCGATTTCCAAC
>JAPYQV010000267.1 GCA_029937205.1 Alphaproteobacteria bacterium | reverse complement strand
TTGTTGCACAGTTGTTGCACAGTTGTTGCACAGTTAATATATTAATATAATAACAATAATATCAATGTGTTATGGATTTTTGTTTGGTTTTCGAGACCGCCCCATTCGACCACTCTGGCACCCCTCCGCGCGGGTCCGGCGAGACGAGTGACTTCTTAAACTACTGGCTTGGCAGCGGCAAGCAAGCTTCGACGTAACCTGTTATTAAGTAGCGAATTATGGCCACCGATTGTTGACAGCACGGCCTGCCGCGCTATAGTGCCGCGCCGAGGCTGGAAGCGCCTCAAACAACTTTAATTCCGGAATCAGAAAGCCATGTTCGCTGTTATTAAAACCGGCGGGAAGCAATACCGTGTTTCGCCGCAGGATATTATTCGTGTCGAGCGGCTTTCATCGCCTGCCGGCGAGATCGTTGAGCTGACCGTTGTGCTCGCCATGGGCCGTGAAGATGGCGTCAAGCTGGGCCAACCCCTGGTCGCGGGCGCGCGCGTTGCCGCCACCGTGCTGGAGCATTGTCGCAACGACAAGATCATCGTCTTCCGCAAGCAACGGCGTAAGAATTTCCGCCGCACCCATGGTCACCGCCAGCATCAGACAGTGCTCAGGATCGAAGAAATCCTGGCCGAGGGTGAAACGCACACGCCCGTAAAGGCGGCGAGCGAAAAGAAGACGGCCAAGGCGAAAAAACCCGCCAAAAAGAAAGCGGCTCCGAAAAAAACCGCCGCCAAGAAGCCCGCAGCGAAGAAACCGGCAGCAAAAGCGAAGGCTACAGGCGCGGATGATAAAGACAGTTCCAGCGCTGAGGAGAAGTCGTAATGGCACATAAAAAAGCAGGTGGCAGCTCACGCAACGGCCGCGATACAGCGGGCCGGCGCCTTGGCATCAAGAAATATGGCGGCGAGGCCGTCATTCCCGGCAACATCCTCGCCCGCCAGCGCGGCACGAAATGGCATCCCGGCGAGAATGTCGGCATGGGCCGGGACCACACTTTGTTCGCCCTCGCCGAAGGACGGGTGAAATTCGCCCATAAGACGGGTGGAAAAACCGTGATCAATATCGAGCCGGCGGGCTAACACCCGTAACCCCGGCGCATAACTGAAGAGGGAGCGGCGGGCCGCTCCCTTTTTTTGTTTTACGGCCGAATGGATCAAATCCATGCGTTTTTTGGACCAAGCCAAAATATTTGTCGCCAGCGGCGCTGGCGGAAACGGTTGCGTCGGCTTCCGGCGCGAGCGCAATGAACCGCGCGGCGGACCCGATGGCGGCAATGGCGGGCGCGGCGGTTCGGTCGTGGTGTTGGGCACGGCTGATCTCAACACCTTGATCGATTTTCGCTACAAGCAGCATTTCAAGGCGGCGCGCGGCCGCCATGGCCAGGGCTCCCAGCGCACCGGCGCCAACGCAGACGAACTGGTCATCAAAGTGCCGCTCGGCACGCAACTGTTCGAGGAAGATCACGAAACCCTTATCGCCGACGTCACCCGGCCCGGGCAGCGCATTGTGCTCGCCGCGGGCGGCGGCGGCGGATACGGCAACATCCATTTCAAATCCTCCACCAACCGGGCACCTCGGCGCGCCGATCCAGGTGAGGACGGGGAAGAACGATGGGTCTGGTTGCGCCTCAAGCTGCTCGCCGATGCCGGCATCATCGGATTGCCCAATGCCGGAAAATCGACCTTTCTTGCTGCCGTCAGCCAAGCCAAACCCAAGATTGCCGATTATCCCTTCACCACCCTGACCCCGCAGCTCGGTGTGGTGCTGGTCGACGGTCATGATTTCGTCCTGGCCGATATTCCGGGCTTGATCGAGGGCGCGCATGAAGGCTCCGGCCTGGGTGATCGCTTTCTCGGTCATGTCGAGCGCTGCGCCGTGCTGCTCCATTTGGTGGACGGCACCGAGGAAGACCCGGCCCAAGCCTACCGCACCATACGCGGCGAGCTCGCGGCTTACGGCGAAGGTCTTGCTGAGAAGCCCAAAATCACGTTCCTCAGCAAGTGCGATGCTCTCGATGCGGAACAACGTGCAACGCGGTTGAACGCGCTGGAAGCGGCTGTGGGCCATCCGGTAGCGGCGATTTCGAGCGCTTCCGGCGAGGGCGTGCAGGACGCGTTGCGCGGCCTGTGGCGCGCCGTCGACGAGAAAAAGCGCGCCGCCCGGGCAGTCGATGAAGCGCCGCTCGAAAAGCAGGTTTACGATCCCATGGTGGGGCTCAAATGACGGGTCGGGCTCAAATGACTGGCAGCCTGCAACAATCCCGCCGCCTGATCATCAAGATAGGCTCCGCTCTGTTGGTCGATGAAGACGAGGGCGCCATTCACCATGCCCGCCTCGAAGGGCTGGCCAAGGATGTCGCCGACTTACGCGCTGGCGGCACCGAAGTGATGATCGTGACGTCGGGCGCCATCGCGGTCGGGCGGCGCTATCTCGGCTTTGCCGATGGCGCGCTCAAATTGGAAGAAAAGCAGGCTGCCGCCGCCTGCGGCCAGATCAGGCTGGCGCACGCTTATCAGCAAGCCCTGGCCGGGCACGACATTACGGTGGCGCAAATTCTTCTGACCATCGACGATACCGAAGAACGGCGCCGCTACCTCAATGCGCGCAACACCATCAACACTTTGTTGGCGGCAGGCGCCGTGCCAGTGATTAACGAAAACGACAGCGTGGCCACAGCAGAAATTCGCATCGGCGACAATGACCGTCTGGCAGCCCGTGTCGCGGCCATGATGAGCGCCGATACGCTGTTGTTGTTGTCCAATATCGATGGCCTCTACAGCGCCGATCCATCGCGCGATCCGAACGCCGAATGGATCCCCCGGGTCGACGCCATCACACCCGAAATCGAAGCGATGGCGGGTGCTGTTGTCTCCGCCGATGCTTCCGGCGGCATGCCGACCAAGATTGCCGCGGCACGTATCGCCATGGCGGCGGGCTGCCATATGGTCATTGCGCGCGGCGACATGGACCGCCCCGTCGCAGCGCTTAAAAACGGCGCGCGCAGCACTTGGTTTGTCGCCAAGGCAACGCCGCGCGCTGCGCGCAAACAGTGGATCGCCGGCAGCCTGCAACCGCGCGGCGCGCTGACCATCGATGCTGGCGCCGAGGCTGCCCTGGCGGCCGGACGCAGCCTTTTGCCGGCGGGTGTCTCCGCCGTCGAAGGAGAATTTCAACGCGGCGAAGCGGTGACCGTCAGAGACGCCGCCGGTAACCTGCTCGGGCGCGGCTTGTGTGCCTATTCGGCGGCGGATGCACGCCGCATTCGCGGCCACAAAACGGGTGAAATCGAGGCCATACTCGGCTACCGTGGCCGTGATGCCATAATTCACCGCGATGATCTGGTGTTGGAAGAAAGTTTGTAACATGAGCGCCGTAAAATCAGCCGAAGCGAACGCCCTCGAAACCGAAATGGCGGCAATCGGCGCCAATGCCAGCGCGGCGGCGCATGTCCTCGCGGTCACACCGGCGATTCAAAAGCGCCGCGCCATCGAAGCGGCGGCGGATGCCCTGGCAGCGGCGCGCCAGACCATCATCCAGGCCAACGAAAAAGACATGGCGCAAGCCCGCGACGCCAAGCTGAACGCCGCCATGCTCGATCGCCTTGCCCTCGACGGCGAACGCGTCGACGGCATGATCCAGGGCTTGCGCGACGTCGCCGTGCTCGATGATCCGGTAGGTCGGGTTTTGGACGAACGGACACGGCCCAACGGGTTGCGCATTCAGCGTGTGTCCGTGCCGGTTGGCGTGATCGGTATCATTTATGAATCGCGTCCCAACGTCACGGCCGATGCTGGGGCGCTCTGTGTGATGTCGGGCAATGCCGCCATACTGCGTTGCGGCTCGGAGAGTTTTAACTCGTCCCACGCCATCGCTGCCTGCCTGAGAAGCGGCCTGAAATCAGCAGACCTGCCGGAAGATTGCATTCAGATCATCCCGACCACGGACCGCGCGGCGGTCGGTATCCTGCTCGCCATGGACGGCGATGTGGACATCATCGTACCGCGCGGCGGTCGCTCATTGATCGAGCGCGTGAAAGAAGAAAGCCGCATCCCGGTATTGGCCCATCTCGATGGCATCTGCCATGTCTATGTGCACGGTGCCGCCGACCCCGACACCGCCCGGGATGTGACGTTCAACGCGAAAATGCGGCGCACCGGCATTTGCGGCGCAACCGAGACACTGCTGATCGACCGCCAGGCGCTGAAAATGCTGCCCGACATCCTCGCGCCGCTGTTTGAAGTCGGCTGCGAAGTACGCGGCGACGCGGAAATTTTGGCGCTCGAATCCGGTGTCGTGCCAGCCAGTGAGGTCGACTGGGATACCGAGTATCTCGACGCCATCATTTCGGTACGCGTGGTCGACGGGCTCGATCAGGCCATTGCCCATGTAAATCTGCACGGTTCGCACCATACCGACGCAATTCTCACGCAAGATGACGCCGCCGCTGAACGTTTCCTAAATGAGGTCGACAGCGCCATCGTTCTGCACAATGCCTCAACCCAGTATGCCGATGGCGGCGAGTTCGGCATGGGCGCGGAGATCGGCATATCCAATGGCAAGCTGCACGCCCGCGGACCGGTCGGCGTCGAGCAATTGACGACCTATAAATACAAAGTCTTTGGCACAGGCCAGGTGCGCCCCTGAAACCTTTGAAACCCCTTAAACGCCCCGCCACCCGTCCGTGTCGCGTCGGCACAGATTGTGAAACAGCGCGACCGGGCCGGCGCATAGGCTTGTTCGGCGGCTCCTTCAACCCGGCGCATGACGGTCATGTGCAGATCAGCTTGCAGGCCATCAAAAGGCTCGGCCTGGACGAATTATGGTGGTT
>JAPYQV010000266.1 GCA_029937205.1 Alphaproteobacteria bacterium | reverse complement strand
ATCCTCCTTTAGATCAGGCCGCTGTTTGTTCCAAATTATATGACGACGGACAAACATGACCTGCTTAAAGGGAATAGCCATTCCGAAGGAACCGAAGACGGCGAGTAGCCGACGACGTATCTCTCTTCCCAGCATGACCGTAGAAGCATTGCAAAAGCATAGGGCTGAACATGCGGCTGTTCGGCTCCAACTTGGGCTTGGACGAGACCCAAACGATCTCTTATTCACCGACCACAAGGGCGTCGCAATCATCCCAAGCACTCTCTCGCGGCGGTTTTCTCGAACCATTGAGGCGCTAGACATTCCACAAGTCAGCATTCACGGGCTTCGCCACAGCCATATCACGCAACTCCTTATGGAGGGCGTACCTATTAAAGTTGTTTCAGAGAGGGCGGGGCATTCCAGCATTGTGATGACCCTCGACAAATACGGTCACGTAGTCCCGGATATGCAGCAGAACGCTGCCGAAGTCATAGATGCTCAGTTACGGGAAGCGTTGGCGGAACATGCCGACAACTGACATGTGACCAATCGGTGACCAACCGGGCGATATGTAGAGTTAAAACCCGCAGAAATCCTTAAGAGTAGTGCCCGTGCCACAGAACGTTTCGACCTGTGGCGATACGGTGCCCACGCAATTTGGCTGGAAGATAATGGCGCCCGCGTGCGAACCGTGGCCGAATCACGAGGCGATCCGTCCGTGGGTGTCGCGTCCGAAGGATAAATAGAACGCGAAACGAGATACGGCTGGGCGCTAATTGTAATTGCGCATGAGTCCGGCCAAGCGCCCCTGTACACGCACCCGGCCCGGGCCGAAGATTCTTGTTTCGTATGCCTTGTTGGCGGGCTCGAGCGCAATCGATTCTCCCTTGCGCCGCAATCTCTTCAACGTGACTTCGGATTCGTCCACCAGAGCAACAACGATGGCGCCGTTTTCCGCCGACTCGCAGCGCTCGATAATGGCGGTATCACCGTCGAGAATTCCGGCCTCTATCATGGAATCGCCATCAACCTCGAGCGCGTAGTGATCGCCCTTGGCCAACAGTCCGGCGGGAACATCGATAAAGTTCGTATCATCGCGCAGCGCTTCAATCGGCATGCCGGCGGCGATGCGGCCATAGAGCGGCAGAGACACGCTGGCCGAAGAATCACTGGCGCGATGGCCGCGACTTTGGCTGAAATCGCCTTCAATGACGCTCGGATGGAATCCTTTATGCGCAGGCTGCACTGCTTGGGCGCCATGCGAAGGCGGTAGTTTGGTAATTTCCAGGGCACGCGCGCGGTGCGGCAGGCGGCGTAAAAATCCGCGCTCTTCAAGTGCCGTGACAAGCCGGTGAATTCCTGATTTTGACTTCAGATTCACCGCCTTTTTCATTTCTTCAAAAGAAGGTGCCGTCCCTTGTTCCTTGAGGTGACCGTCTATGAAAAGCAGCAATTCCAGCTGTTTTTTAGTCAACATAACAGGCCCCCCAGGCGATGAACAAAGTAGAAACGACGATTAATGTTCTAGTTTAGTTCTTTTTCGCTGTCAAGACGAATTCAATTTCCAGCCGGATATTCCATGGTGCTCTCAGATTTCCGGAAAGCTCGATGCCAACGGAATGATGGTAACCATATCGCCCTCGACGACCGGCGGGTCGAAGGGCGGGCGAACGATCAACGCTTCGGAATTGGCCAACAGCGAGATCATGGAACTGTCCTGGCGCTTAAACGGCGAGACACCAAGCGCGCCGTTATCGGTTCTTTGCAATGTGGCGCGCAGATAGTCCTGCCGTTCATCATTTGCCGTCAATGAACAATCGATGCGTGCCGCGAGAGTTGCCGCGCCGGCTTCCGTCAGGCCAAGCATGCGAAAGATGGCGGGGCGCAGGAATATCAGGGCGCAAACCAGTGCGGATACCGGATTGCCGGGCAGGCCGAGCAGGCGCGTATCGCCGATCCGGCCGAATATCAAGGGTTTGCCGGGGCGCATGGCGATTTTCCAGAAATCCAATTCGAGCCCGATCTCGCCCAACACGCTCTGGACAAGATCATGATCGCCAACCGAAGCGCCGCCTGTTGTCACCAATATATCCGCGCCGCGCGCGCCCGCCGCCATGGATTTCAAGCCCTGGCGTTCATCCGGTGCGATGCCGAGACTGAACGGCTCGCCGCCATAGCTTCGGACCGCTGCTGCCAGGGCATGGGAGTTGGAACTGACGATCTGATCGGCGCCGATGGGATCGCCCGGCAAGACGATTTCATCGCCTGTCGCCAGGATCGCGACGCGCGGTTTGCGCCGCACCGAGAGCCAGGGATGATTCATGCTCGCGGCATATCCAATGGCGCGCGGCGTGAGCAGTTGCCCCGCCTTGAGACCGACCTCACCGGTGCGGAAGTCGAGGCCGCTCGGGCGAATGAACTGTCCTTTTTCCGGCGCTTTCAGGATGGTTATCCGATTATTCTCAGTGGTCGTGTTTTCCTGGATGACGACCGTATCGGCGCCTTTGGGCATACGCGAGCCGGTGAAAATTCTTACCGTTTCGCCGGCGCCGACGGCGCCGTCAAAATGTTGTCCGGCGGGCACGGCGCCGATTTGGTTGAGCACCGCCGGCACCGCGTTGAGGTCGTCCGCGCGCACCGCGTAGCCGTCCATGGCGGAGACGTCGAAGGGCGGTTGCGTGGTCCGTGCCACGACATCTTCGGCCAACACGCGACCGCATGCTTCGGCGAGTGACACCGTCTCGGCGGCGAGCGGGTCGAAGGCGCCGGTGATGCGGGCGATGGCCTCGGCAACGGGAATCATGTGCACATCGTCTTCCTAATCCTGTGAAAATTCGCCGGACTTGCCGCCGGCCTTATGGGTCACGCGTATATCGCTGATGCGCATCCCCCGGTCCACGGACTTGCACATGTCGTAAACCGTCAACGCCGCCACGGAAGCCGCCGTCAACGCTTCCATCTCGACACCGGTGCGCGCTTTGAGACGGCAGGTAGCGCTGACATCGACGGCATTTCGCGCCGGGTCGCACACCAGGTCGACGTCAACGGAATCCAATCCAAGCGGATGGCAGAGCGGTATGAGGTTCGGCGTGCGTTTGGCGGCCATGATGCCGGCGAGCCGAGCGACCTGCAGCACGTCGCCTTTTTTAACGCCGCCGGAGAGGATCAATTGCAAGGTTGCTTCCTGCATGAAAACAGTGGCCCGGGCGGTAGCGCTGCGCGCCGTAACTTCCTTGTCGGACACATCCACCATGCGGGCATTGCCCTGATCGTCGAAATGGCTAAAGGACGACATGTTCAGTTTACCCCGTTTGCCGGCGCACTGCCGGTGAGAAGGTTCCGGGTGGCGGCCGCCACATCCGCTTGCCGCATGAGTGATTCGCCAACCAAAAATCGTCTCGCGCCGGCCTTGGTCATGCGCAGCAGATCGGCGTGACTGTTGAGACCGCTCTCACACACCACCTCGCTCCCGGCCGGCACTTCGGGCAGCAATTGTTCCGTCGTCGCCAAATCGACCGTCAGCGTTTTGAGATTGCGGTTGTTGATGCCGATCAATTCGGCGCCAAGCTCAACGGCGCGGGCCAATTCCGGCGCGTCATGAACTTCCACCAGCACGTCCATGCCGTACGCTTCTGCGGTGGAATTCAGTTCGCGCGCCTGGTCATCCGAAAGCGCCGCCATGATGAGAAGGATGCAATCGGCGCCGAGCGCCCGGGCCTCCACGACCTGATAGGGATCGAGCATAAAGTCCTTGCGCAGAACGGGGAGGGCGACGGCATCGCGCGCCTGAATGAGAAATTCGTCTTCGCCGGCGAAATAGGGCTTATCCGTGAGGATCGATAGGCAAGCGGCGCCGCCGGCTTCATAGGCTTGGGCTAAGCTTGGCGGGTCGAAATCGGCGCGGATGAGTCCCTTGCTCGGAGAAGCCTTCTTGAGTTCGGCAATGAGCGCCAGACCGCCATTGCCCGCAGCGCGTGCAAGCGCCGCCGTAAAGCCGCGCGGCGCCGGCATGTCTTTCGCCACGGATTCGAGCTCGGCCAAGGAGCGCTGCTCTTTGCTCTCAGCGATATGGATGCGCTTGTCGGCGCAAATCTGGGCGAGGATATCGCTCATGACGGTCGGTTTGTGATCTCAATCAGCTTGTTCAGAGTTGCGCACGCGGCGCCCGTATCGATGGCATTGGCGGCCATCGCCACCCCATCGCGCAGATTCTCAACCCGCTCGGCGACAATTAGCGCGGCTGCCGTATTGAGCAACACGATGTCGCGGATCGGCCCGGCGGCGCCACCCAGCATTTCCGTCATGGCCTTCGCATTGGCCTTCGCGTCGCCGCCTTTGATGTCATCGAGCGTGGCGCGCGCCAGGCCGGCGTCTTCCGGGGTCACTTCGAAATGCCTAAGCTCGCCATCCTTTAATTCCACCACTGTGCTGGGGCCGGTTGTGGTGAGCTCGTCGATGCCGTCGGAACCATGCAACACCCAAACGCGCTCTGACCCAAGATTGCGCAACACTGCTGCCATGGGCTCAGTCCAGGCCTGGTCGAATACGCCGATAATCTGGCGCTTCGCGCCCGCCGGATTGGAGAGCGGGCCGAGCAAATTGAAAATGGTGCGGGTTCCCAGTTCCACCCGCGTTGGCGCGACATGGCGCATGGCGCCGTGATGGCGCGGCGCCATCAGGAAACCGATACCGGCCTCAAAAAGCGCTTCACGCACCAATGCCATGTCGGCGTCGATGTTAACCCCGAGTGCGGTCAGCACATCGGCCGAGCCGGATTTGGAGGAGAGCGCACGATTGCCGTGTTTAGCCACCGGCACACCGCAGGCGGCGGAGAGGATCGCCGCAC
>JAPYQV010000265.1 GCA_029937205.1 Alphaproteobacteria bacterium | reverse complement strand
GGCCAGCTCATCCCGATGTTCCTGATCATCGGCATCTGGGGCGGCGCGCGGCGGGTCTATTCGGCCTATAAGTTCTTCCTCTACACTTTGGTCGGCTCGGTGCTTTTCCTGCTCGCCATCCTGTTCATGTATCATCAGGCCGGGACGACCGATATACCGACCCTCATGACCGAAGTGTGGGAGCCCGGCATTCAGACTTGGCTGTGGCTTGCCTTGTTCGCCTCGTTTGCCGTCAAGCTGCCGATGTGGCCGTTCCACACCTGGCTGCCCGACGCCCATGTCGAGGCACCGACGGCGGGCTCAGTCATTCTCGCCGGTATCCTGCTAAAAATGGGCGGCTATGGTTTCCTGCGTTTCTCGCTGCCCATGTTCCCCGACGCCAGCGAATTCTTCATGCCGTTCATCTTCTCGCTTTCGATCGTGGCGATCATCTACACATCGCTCGTCGCCTTGATGCAGCAGGATATGAAGAAGCTGATCGCCTATTCCTCGGTGGCCCATATGGGCATCGTGACGATCGGAATATTCGCCTTCAACACTCAGGGCATCGAGGGCAGCATTTTTCAAATGCTCAGCCATGGCGTGGTCTCCGCCGCCCTGTTCCTGATCGTCGGCGTGGTTTATGACCGCATGCATTCGCGCGAGATCGCTTCCTACGGTGGCTTGGTTCACCGCATGCCGGTCTATGCCTTTGTTTTCATGATATTCATGTTGGCTTCGATCGGGCTGCCGGCGACGAGCGGATTCGTCGGCGAGTTTCTGATTTTTGTCGGTGTTTTCCAGGTCAATACATGGGTCGCCATGTTGGGTCTGATCGGCGTGATATTGGGCGCCGCCTATATGCTCTGGCTCTATCGCCGGGTGATCTTCGGCGAGCTCAACAAAGAGAGTTTGAAATCGATTACGGATTTAAATATGCGCGAAATAGGGTTCTTTGCGCCCCTCGTGGCGTTGGCGCTGTTCATGGGGATTTATCCCAAACCGTTCCTGGATGTGTTGCATGTCTCGGTGGAAAATTTGGTCGAGCAATCCAGAATGGCGCGCATGGGCGGGGTGAACGTGGCGGACCTGATGCCCGATGTTTTGGCCAAGGTTCTGAGGTAGAACGCCATGGTTGAATTTAGCGCACCTGATTACTTGATCGCGTTGCCGGAAATGTTTCTGGCGACGGTCTCGCTCGTTCTTCTGATGATTGGCGTCTTCCTCGGCAACCGCTCGACCAATTTGATCACCTGGTTGAGCGTTGTTGCCATGGGTGCGGCGTTTATCATGGTGCTGGTTGGCAGCCACGCGCCGAGCACGACATTCTTCGGCATGTTCATCAGCGACAGCTTCTCGATCTTCATGAAATGTCTCGTGCTGATCGGTGCGGCGGTGACGCTGATCATGGGCATGGGATACGTGAAGCGCGAAAATATGAACCGCTTTGAGTTTCCGGTCCTTATACTCATCGCCACGCTCGGCATGCTGTTGATGATTTCGGCGAATGATTTGATCGCGCTTTATGTCGGGCTTGAGTTGCAGAGCCTCGCGCTCTATATCGTCGCTGCCTTCCGACGTGAATCGGTTCGCTCGAGCGAAGCCGGCTTGAAATATTTTGTTCTTGGCGCGCTCTCCTCGGGCATGTTGCTCTATGGCTGCTCGATGATCTACGGCTTCACCGGCTTTACCGGATTCCATGAAATCGCCAGCGTCATCGGCCAGGGCGGCGGTGAGGCCCATGAGGCCGGGTCAATCGGCATTCTCATCGGACTGGTCTTTATCGCCGCGGCACTTGCCTTCAAAGTATCCGCCGTGCCGTTTCATATGTGGACGCCGGACGTTTACGAAGGCGCGCCGACGCCGGTCACGGCATTTTTCGCAGCCGCCCCCAAGATCGCCGCCATGGCACTGTTCCTGCGTGTCTTGCTCGGCCCGTTCCACGAATTGGTGGAGCAGTGGCAGCAGATCATTGTCTTTATCTCCATCGCCTCCATGGCGCTCGGTGCGTTCGCCGCCATCGGCCAGCGCAACATCAAACGGCTCATCGCCTACAGTTCCATCGGACATGTCGGCTATGCCATGGTCGGGCTCTCCGCCGGAACGCCGGACGGCGTGCGCGGTGTGCTCGTCTATTTGGCGATTTACATGGTCATGTCGCTCGGTACGTTCGCCTGCATCCTCGCCATGCGCCGCCGTGGCCAGATGGTCGAGCGGATCGAAGACCTTGCCGGGCTGTCGAAGACCAACCCGATGATTGCCTTGGCGCTCGCGATCTTCATGTTTTCAATGGCCGGCATTCCACCGATGGCGGGATTCTTCGGCAAGCTCTACGTTTTCCTCGCTGCCATCGAAGAGGGTCTCTATGCCCTTGCGGTGATTGGCGTGCTCACCAGCGCGGTCGGTGCTTTCTATTATATCCGCATCGTCAAAGTGATGTATTTCGACAAGCCGGCGGAAGGCTTCGACAAGCCCATGGGAGCGAAGATTTCCACGGTGCTCGGCGTCACGGGCTTCGTGACATTGTTTTTCTTCGTCTATCCGACGCCCGTCATAAAGGGTGCGCAGGCTGCTGCGGCACTGCTATTTCCCTGATCAAGGCCCTCCTATGACGTCGCCCCGGCTGCCGCAGAACTATCGGCTGGTCGAGCTGGACGAGATCGGCAGCACCAATGACGAAGCCAAACGTCTGGCTATTTCCGGTGCCGAGGAAGTTACCCTGGTGTGGGCGCAGTGCCAGGTGGCCGGCCGGGGGCGGCGCGGCAGAGAGTGGACATCCGAGCGCGGGAACCTATTTACATCTATAATTCTGAGGCCGGACTGCGCGCCCTTACAAGCCGTGCAATTGACATTTGCGGCAGCTCTGGCGGTTCGTGACATGGTGGTTTTGCATATTGCCGACGGCGACAGGGTGGCGTGCAAGTGGCCGAACGATGTATTGGTGCGGGGACGTAAAATTTCGGGAATTCTTCTCGAATCGTCGACGGCGGGGAAGGGGCGTGTCGACTGGCTGGTTCTTGGCGTCGGCGTGAATTTGCGCCACCATCCTGGTATTGGCGGCCGCCATCCATCGACAAGTCTGTTTGAAGAGGATTCAGGTGTGGTGGACGTTGCCCTGGCGTTGGAAGAATTCACGCACGCTTTTGACCGCCGCTGGCGCGACTGGCGTGAAGGCGGCTTTCAGCCGATACACAAAGCCTGGCTGGCGCATGCTTATGGACTGGGAGAGATGGCGAGCATCAATCTGGAAAGCGGCGTGCATGAAGGCCGTTTCATCGGCATCGACGAAAGCGGCGCTCTGCGGCTTGAAACAAGCGACGGCGGCGAGCGCCTGTTTTCAGCCGGCGACGTAACTTTCGGGAAGAGCGGTTAGACATGCTATTGGCTATCGATGTGGGCAACACCAATACGGTGTTCGCGGTTTTTGACGGTGAGGAAATGCGTGGCCAGTGGCGCGCGGCGACCGATGCACAGCGCACCGCCGACGAGCACGCGGTATGGTTTGGCCAATTGATGGCGCGCGAATCCCTGGATTTGGACGATATCGATCATGTGGTGTTGTCCACCGTGGTGCCGCAATGCTTGAGCGCTCTGAAGACGCTATGCGAGCAATATTGCGGTTGCACGCCGATGGTGGTCGGCGAGGCGGGTGTCGAGCTTGGAATTGAGGTGCATGTCGCACAGCCCGGCGAAGTCGGAGCCGACAGGTTGGTCAACGCGGTGGGCGCCGAGAAGCTCCATTCTGGGCCATTGATCATTATCGATTTCGGCACGGCGACGACCTTTGACGCGATCAACGAAGACGGCTCCTATGAAGGCGGCATCATTGCGCCGGGTATCAATCTATCTCTTGAATCGTTACACCAGGCAGCAGCGCAACTGCCGCGCATCGCGGTGAGCCGTCCCGATAGGGTTATCGCCAAATCCACCGTGCCGGCTATGCAGTCGGGTATCTATTGGGGTTATATCGGTTTGATTGAAGGAATTGTGAAACGTATGAAAGAAGAATATGGCAGCCCGATGACGGTGATTGCCACGGGCGGGTTGGCGCGACTCTTTTCCGACGGCACGCCTGTGATCGACAGTTTTGATCCCGACTTGACGCTGCGCGGCCTGTTGGAAATCTACCGCCGCAATCGTGGGGATAGGCGATGAATATTCCCGAATCGTCGGCACTGGAAATCGATAGCGAGGCGCTTCACTTCCTGCCTCTGGGAGGTGTCGGCGAGATCGGCATGAACCTCAGCCTGTATGCCTGCCGCGGCAAGTGGCTGATGGTCGACCTCGGTATCACGTTCTCGGGCAATACCTTGCCCGGTGTCGATATTGTCGTACCCGATGTCTCCTTTATCGAAGAACGACGCGACGATCTCTTGGCGATCGTGTTGACCCATGCGCATGAGGATCATTTGGGCGCCATCGCCCATCTGTGGCCGCAATTGCAGTGTCCGGTTTATGCCACGCCCTTTGCCGCCGCCATCTTACGGGACAAACTAGCTGAAGCAGGTTTGCTCAAGAAGGTTCCCCTGAAGGTGGTCCCACTTTCCGCCCAGTTCGAGCTTGGCCCGTTCTCGGTGCAGTATGTTTCGGTTACCCATTCCATACCTGAAGCGAATTCGCTGATCCTGCGCACGCCCGACGGCACAATCGTCCATACCGGCGATTGGAAGCTCGATCCGGAGCCATTGGTCGGCCCGCTCACGGATGAGAACGCCTTTCGAAGCGTTGGCGATGACGGCGTGCTGGCGATGATGTGCGATTCGACCAATGCCATGTCGGAGGGCGAGAGCGGCTCCGAGGCGACCGTCAGGAAAAAGCTGATCGAGTTGGTCGGGGCGTGCAAGCAGGGCGTTGCGG
>JAPYQV010000264.1 GCA_029937205.1 Alphaproteobacteria bacterium | reverse complement strand
CTATTATTCCATTGAGGATACCTGAACCATGAGTTCCAAGTTCGACAAATCCAAGCTGCCCAGCCGCCATATCACGGAAGGCCCGAAGAGTGCGCCACATCGCGCTTTTTTCTACGCCATGGGCGTATCGCGCGAGGCCATGAGTCGGCCGATCATCGGTGTAGCCACAACCTGGAATGAAACCGCGCCCTGCAATATCACGCTCCGCCGTCAGGCGGCGGCGGCCAAGGCCGGCGTCGATGAAGCAGGTGGCACGCCGCGCGAATTTACCACCATCACCGTAACGGATGGTATCGCCATGGGCCATCAGGGCATGAAATCCTCGCTCGTCTCGCGCGACGTCATTGCTGATTCCGTCGAGCTTACCATGCGCGGCCACTCCTATGATGCCTTGGTCGGCATCGCCGGCTGCGACAAGTCATTGCCCGGCATGATGATGTCCATGGTGCGGCTCAATGTGCCGTCGGTCTTTCTCTATGGCGGCTCCATCCTGCCGGGACGTTTCCGTGGCAAGGATGTGACGGTGATGGACGTCTACGAATTTTACGGCAAATTCTCGAGCGGCAATGCGACCGAAGCGGAATTGGACGAAATCGAAGCCGTGGCCTGTCCGTCGGGCGGCTCCTGTGGCGGCCAGTTCACTGCCAATACCATGGCTTGTGTTTCAGAAGCTATTGGCCTCGCGCTGCCCCATTCGGCCGGCGCCCCGGCGGTTTATGAATCGCGCGACGAGTTCGCCGTGGCCTCCGGCGTCCAGGTGATGAAATTGATTGAGATGGGCATTCGCCCGCGCGATATCGTTACCCGCAAAGCAATGGAAAATGCTGCCGCAATTGTCGCCGCCACCGGCGGCTCGACCAATGCCGGACTGCATTTGCCGGCGATCGCCAGCGAGGCCGGCATCGATTTCGATTTGGCGGCGGTGGGTGAAATATTTGCGCGCACACCCTACATCGCCGACCTCAAGCCCGGCGGACGTTACGTCGCCAAAGATCTATTTGACGTCGGCGGTGTGCCGATTGTCATGAAGGCACTCTTGGAGGGCGGCCATCTACACGGCGATTGCCTCACCGTCACCGGCAAGACCATCGCCGAGAATTTGGCCGATGTGCCGTTCCCGACGGATCAGGATGTGGTGTTGAAGACCTCAACACCCTTGTCGCCGACCGGTGGATTGGTCAGCCTGAAGGGAAATCTTGCGCCGGAAGGTGCTATCGTGAAGGTCGCCGGCATGAAGAATTTACGCCATGTTGGCCCGGCGCGCTGCTTCGACACCGAAGAAGATGCCATGAAGGCGGTGGTCAGCCGCAACTATCAGTCCGGCGATGTTATCGTCATCCGCTATGAGGGTCCGAAAGGCGGTCCCGGCATGCGTGAAATGCTGGCTGTTACCTCGCAGATTTACGGCCAGGGCAAAGGCGACGAAGTAGCGCTCATCACCGATGGTCGCTTTTCCGGCGCGACGCGAGGTTTCTGTATCGGCCATGTCGGCCCGGAAGCGGCTGTCGGTGGCCCGATTGCTTTGCTGCAGGACGGCGATGAAATTACCATTGATGCCGACACAGGCGAGATGAGCGTGGCGCTAAGCGACGCCGAGTTGAAAGCGCGGCATAAGGAATGGAAACCGCGTGATAATGGTTATCCTTCCGGCGTGCTGTGGAAATATGCCGCCACGGTTGGTCCGGCCTATAAGGGCGCCTTAACTCATCCCGGCGGCGCAGTGGATACCACGACCTTCGCAGACATATAGGCACGCGTCGAACATCATGGCGCGCGTCGCGGTTGGCGGTTTTCAGCACGAGACCAATACCTTTGCGCCGGCGCCGGCGGATTTTGCCGCCTTCGAACAGGCCGATGCCTGGCCGGCGCTGACGCGTGGAGAAGGTATTTTTGACGCCGTCAGCGGGATCAATATTCCGATTGCTGGATTTGTCACGGCAGCTGAGGCGGCGGGCCATCAGCTGGTGCCGCTTTCCTGGTGCTCCGCTACGCCGTCCGCCCACGTTACGGAGGATGCCTTCGAGCGCATTGCCGACATGTTGCTTGAAGATATTGCGGTGGCCAAGCCAGATGCAGTTTATCTCGATCTGCACGGCGCCATGGTGACAGAGCATTCCGAGGACGGCGAAGGCGCATTGTTGAATCGGGTGCGTGCGGCGCTTGGGCCAGATACGCCAATTGTCGCAAGTCTTGATTTGCACGCCAATATCAGCGCCGAGATGTGCGGTGCCGCGTCCGCTCTGGTCGCCTATCGCAGCTATCCCCATATCGATATGGCTGAAACAGGTGCGCGCGCGGCGAATGTTCTGGATAAGGTTTTGGCTGCCGGTGGCGCCACAGCCTACCACCACCGGCCGACGGATTTCCTCATCCCCATCAATTCGCAATGCACCATGGAAGAGCCCGCTGGCGGATTATACCGCCGCCTCGGCGAATTGGAGGCGGCGCCCGGCATTTGGAGCCTGTCCTTTGCCATGGGTTTCCCGCCCGCCGATATCTCTATCTGCGGCCCGAGCGTCTATGGCTGCGGCTCGGATGGGTTGGCGGTGAAGCATGCGGTCGAGACCCTGGCAGATGAAATCACTGCTGCGGAAGGGGAATTCACTGAAGAGCTTTTCAAGCCCGATGAGGCGGTTCGTCTCGCCATGGCCAATAAGGACCCGCAACCCTTCATTATAGCGGATACCCAGGATAACCCTGGCGCTGGCGGTAATTCCGATACGGTAGGCATGCTTGAGGCTTTGTTGCGTTGCAGCGCCCGGGGAGCTGTGTTGGCGATACTCTATGATCCCGAAGTGGCAGCGATGGCGCACCAGGCGGGGGAGGGCCGGCGTATTGAGGCAGAACTTGGTGGCAAATCTGGCCAGCCCGGCCAGCGCCCATTCGTGGGGAAATTCCGCGTCGAGCGTCTGAATGATGGCCACTTCACCGCCACGGGGCCCATGTGGCGCGGTGCACGCATGGAACTCGGACCCATGGCATTGCTCAAGGTGGAAGACAAAGACGCTGACGTTCGTGTCATCGTTTCAAGCCGTAAATTTCAGGCGGCGGACCAATCCGTTTTTCGCCATCTCGGCCTTGAGCCGAGTGAGCAGGAAATTTTGGTGCTCAAAAGTTCGGTGCATTTTCGCGCCGATTTCCAGCCGATTGCGGCAAGAATTGTTACCGCGATCGCGCCCGGCCCCAACTTTGCCGACACACGAAAGTTTCCCTATAAGAATCTTCGTCCGGGACTGCGTATCCAACCCAACGGGCCGCGCGTGCTTGCGCCGGGCGCCGGGGCGGGCGGGGGATATTGCTCCTATGGCGAGACGGAGTAATATACGGTAACAGCGAATATAAGCATTCTAAGGGGAGCGTTCAGCAATGCCGTTACTCGATTTGCACCATGTCGCGATCAAGAGCAAAGATTTGAAAGCGACCGAGAAATTCTACACCAAGGTTCTCGGCATGAAAAAAGTGGCACGTCCGGATTTTCCATTTCCCGGCATTTGGCTGGAAATGGGCGAAACCATGTTCCACATCTATGGCGGTAGCGCTGCCCAGACCCATGCTGGCGATTACAATTATGACCAGGGTGTCGCGCCGGTCGATCATGTGGCGCTCCGCGCCAAGGGCTTCGACAAGATGAAGGAAGATTGTAAGAAGCACCGCTGCACTTGGCGGCAATTCGATATTCCCGACTTCAAGCTGTGGCAGCTTTTTCTTCAGGACCCGAGTGGCGTGATTGTTGAGTTAAATTTCGACGTCACCAAGGAACCGCGCGGCAGCAAGGGCCCAAGCGGCCGCAATATTTTCGACCCCGGGCGGCCCTTCCAATAGGACCGACTATTCGCTGAGGGTACACCACACGGGCGTGTGGTCCGAAGCTTTGGCCTTGTCGCGCGGGACACGATCGATCTCACAGGCTTCCAGGCGGTCGGCAGCTTCCGGAGAGAGCAGAAGATGGTCGATGCGCAAACCCTCATCGCGCGGCCAACGGCCTTTTTGATAGTCCCAAAATGAATAGAGGCCGGTCTCGGTGTGCAGAGCGCGGAAAGCTTCCGTGTAGCCGGCATTTAGAATTGAGCGAAAATGGGCGCGCGCCTCTGGTTGGCAGAGGGCATCATCGCGCCAGCCGTCCGGGTCGTAGACATCACCGTCCGCCGGAATGACGTTGTAATCGCCGCCCAGCACCACTGTTTCTTCTAGGGCAAGCAGGGTACGGGCGTGTGCAACGAGATGAGTCATCCAATCGAGCTTGTAAGGGAATTTATCGGTGTCGACCGGATTGCCATTGGGCAAATAGATCGAGGCAACACGCACACCCGAGATCACGGCTTCGATATAGCGCGCCTGTTCATCGCTTTCGTTGCCCGGCAGGCCGCGCGTCACATCCTCGATTGGTCGTTTGCTCAGGATTGCGACGCCGTTATAGCTCTTTTGCCCGAGCACAGCGATGTTGTAGCCAAGGTCGCCGATTTCAAGCTCGGGAAATTTCTCTTCGACCGCCTTGGTTTCCTGCAATAGGACGATGTCCGGCGCTGCCTCTCCCAGCCATTCGAGCACATTGGGCAGACGCGCTTTGATCGAATTGACGTTCCAGGTGGCTATTTTGAGCACGGTCTTCCGTTCTAATGGATAAAATCCATCTTACGGGCTGAAGAGGTTCAGACCAACGAAAAGGATGTGCCGCAGCCGCAGGACGAGACGGCATTCGGATTTTTCACCTGAAATGAGGCGCCGACCAAATCATCGACGTAATCAATTTCGGAGCCGGCCAAATATCCAGCAGAGACACTGTCGACCAATACCTTAACGCCTTCTTTTTCGATGATCAGGTCGTCTTCCTGGGGATTCG
>JAPYQV010000263.1 GCA_029937205.1 Alphaproteobacteria bacterium | reverse complement strand
CCCCCCCCCCCCCCCCCCCCCCCCCCCCCCCCCCCCCCCCCCCCCCCCCCCCGCAAAACACCTCGCTGAAGGAATCGGCGGAGCTGCGTTTCGATTCGACCGGGCACGCGACGCTTTTTCTCGGCACCCACAGTCATGGCCAGGGACACGAAACCGCTTTTCGCCAATTGGCCCACAGCTTTCTGGGTTTAAGCCCCGGCCAAATCGATATTCAATTCGGCGACACGGCAATCGTGAAACAAGGCGTTGGCACCTTCGGCTCGCGATCGGTCGGTATCGGCGGCGCGGCCTTAAAACAGGCGGCCGAGAAAATCATCGAGATGGCCAGACCCTTAGCGGTTGAAATGCTGGAAGTCTCGGAATCGGATGTCGATTTTTTGGGCGGCCACTTTGTGGTCGGCGGCACAGATTACAGGGTGTCTCTGCAGGATGTTGCGGCGCATGCTTTCAAGGCGCCCGCTGCCGCTGCGGGCGGCGTGGCTGGGCTCGCGGCGCATGTCATGGCTGCGCCCGACAACTGCACGTTTCCCAATGCCTGTCACGTTTGTGAGGTCGAAATTGAGAATGACACGGGACAAGTGCAGCTGACGCGTTACGCGGTGGTTGAAGACGTGGGATCAGTGCTGAATCCGCTGTTGCTGGAAGGCCAAATACATGGCGGCGTTGCGCAAGGGGTCGGGCAGGTCCTTTGCGAAGCCATCACGTTCGATCCCTCGAGTGGCCAATTGATCTCCGGTTCCTTTATGGATTACTGCCTGCCGCGCGCCGACGACCTGCCGATGATTGCCCTGCGGTCACATGAAGTGCCCAGCGAGAACACGCCTTTCGGCATCAAAGGCGCCGGCGAAGCTGGCACAGTGGGAAGCATGGCCGCTATGTCAATTGCCGTCTTCGATGCGCTGTACAAAGTCGGCGTTTCGCATTTTGATATGCCGGCGACATCGGAAAGAGTTTGGCGGGCGATCCACCGGAAAAATGAGAAAGCGACACCATGACTTCATCCATTGACGGGCAAACTTCGCACCCCGATGACATCGCCGAGTGGCGCGAGCGCAACGTGCCGATGTTCAACAAAAACCGCTTTAAGCTCGGTGTGTTTGGCCTCAACTGCTCGCATGGATGCACGATTAGCCACGCCGAAACGACCTTCGAGCCGACTTTTGAGCATAATGTGAAGATAGCTCAACTCGCGGATAAAATTGGCTTTGAATTTCTGCTCCCGGTCGGTCGCTGGCGCCACTTTGGCGGCACCACGCAATTCAACGGCACCAATTTAGAGGTATATACTTGGGCGGCGGCGATCGCTTGCCACACCAAAGACATCATGGTTTTTGCGACCTCTCACGTACCCACGGTGCATCCCATTCTTGCGGCGAAGCAATCGGCCACAATTGACAATATTTCCAATGGAAGATTTGGCATCAATGTCGTTTGTGGCTGGTTCAAGCCGGAAATGGAAATGTTCGGCGTCAAACAACTGCCGCATGACGAACGCTATGTGATGGCCAATGAATGGATGTCCTGCGTCAAACGGTTATGGACCGAACAGGATTTCGACCATGATGGCCAGTTCTATAAGATCGATCAGGGATTTCTTTCGCCGAAACCGGTCCAGCAGCCCCATCCGGTGGTTATCAATGCCGGGTCGTCACCGGCGGGGATTGGATTTTCGGCACGCCACGCCGATTACAATTTGCTTTCGATCACATCCGTCGACAAGGCGGCAGACATAATTGCGCAGATCGAATCACAAGCGGCGGAGCATGGCCGGCGCTGCCGGGCGATGAGTTACGCACTGGTTTGTTGCCGCGATACTGAGGCAGAAGCGCAAGCCCTCTACCAGCGAATAATCGATGAAGGCGACTGGGGCGCGGCCAATATGATTATCGAGCTGATGCTGGGCGAGAATTATTCCTACGGCTCCAACAAAGACGAAATCCGTGCCATGGGTGAACGTTTTATCGCTGGCTGGGGCGGCCTGCCGTTGGTCGGAACGCCGGAACAAATCGTCGATAAGATGATTAACCTGGCCGATCTCGGTGTTGAAGGGCTGGCGATTTCTTGGCTCGATTATCATGAAGAGCTCAAATATTTTGGCGAACGTGTGCTGCCGCTGATGCGCGAAGCCGGCCTGCGTCAATAAGAATCGGGTGCCGGCGCCACCAGGGGCTCTAGAAACTTTTCTTGCATTCAGACTGCCAGTAATCCCTCAGACTGTTGGTTGACAGAGGAATCAAAAGTGTGGTTTATGCGCCGTCTCCGAAACAACCAAAGAGAATTTTATGTTTTCACCAGCATTCGTGAGGCGCGCTTTGCTTTTTTTTGGGATCCGTCGGCGGAGACGAGTGGCGCCAATGGTTACACAATTGCCAACCTCTTTCGACTCTGCACGCGCAGCACCCCTTACCAGCGCGCACCACGCTCTGTTTAAACGCCCTGGAACGTAGGCTCCTACGACTAGGTTTATGCGTCGCGGTATTTTCATTTTCATTACGGGCCACTAACCATCTAACGTTACTATTAAATATGCGTTGCATAGCCGCTACACTCGCCCTCGTCGCGCTTCTGTTTAGCGCTGGGTCTGCCCTTGCGGACGATACAAGTGCGGCTAACGAGTTGTTCGTCGAGGCGGTGTAAAGCCCCCGTTTTATGTACCACTTCCTGATAGAGTCTCGTGCACCGGCGGCCGCATGTTCAAAGCCTGATGCGGGCGGATGTGATTAAGCAGTCCCAGATGGCACCTTATTCCGACGCTGGAACCCTATTCCCACGGTCCGTGTGCCGTGATAGCTGAACCGAGACGCTTGGCGAGCAAACCATTTGACTAAAACCCGGTCCAAGCCCAAGCCTGAGGAACCGCCTCAGCCGATTACTGGGAGCCGCTCCCGGTACACCGTAATCCGGTCACTCAAACCCTCGCCCGGGGCCCCCAACCATGGTGCATGCGCCGTCGTACGTGCAACACCGCGCGTTTCAGCCACGGTCTCTGGCAGACGGAGCGCTCCGATCCGGGGCCTTGCTCAATCCGCCCAACGGAACGTAATGTTCATTGAAGTGGCTTTCCGCGGCGCGAAGAACCGTGCCGGCTGGCGCTATGGAATATGGCAATGAGCGAATTGAAGCAGCCCTATCTCTGGGAAAAGTCCTATCCCGCCGATATCGATTGGCACGCGCCGATCACTCCCCAGGACGTGCCGGCGCTGATGGAAAACGCGGCGGCAAAGTACGGCACCCGCCCGGCCATCGATTTCATGGACCGTATTTATAGTTATGGTGAAGTAGCCGAGTTGGTGAACCGCGCCGCCAAGGGTTTGCAGGCACAAGGGCTGAACAAAGGAGACCGCATTGGCCTCATGCTGCCCAACTGCCCAGCCATGGTGATCTCCTATTACGCCGTGCTCAAGGCCGGCGGTACGGTGGTCAATTTCAACCCGCTATACGCCGAAGAGGAAATCCGCGACCAGATCGAAGATTCCGAATGCGATGTCCTGATCACCCTCGATATGCCGCTGATTTACGACAAGGCGGCCGAAATGCTCGGCAAAACACGATTGAAAAAAATCGTGCTCGCGTCCATGGCCGAGCAGCTTCCGTTCCCGAAAAGCCTGCTTTACCGGCTGTTGCGGCGCAGAGACATCGTGGCGCTGCCGGTGGACGGCCGCCATATGTCATTCAAGAATCTCTGCGCCAATGACGGCCGCTCTGAGGCAATCGACATAAACCCGGAAGAGGATATCGCGGTGCTGCAATATACCGGCGGCACCACCGGGCGGCCCAAGGGCGCCATGCTCACCCACGCCAATCTCACCGCCAATGTGCAGCAGGCGAACTACTACTTCCAAGAAACTAAGTTCGGCGAAGAAGTCATGATGGGCGTGTTGCCGCTGTTCCATGTTTTTGCCATGACGGTGGTGATGAATTTTAGCGTCCATGCCGGAGCCAAGATGATTTTGTTGCCGCGCTTCGAATTAGAGACAGTACTCAAGACCATCCATAAAAAGCGGCCGACGTTCTTCCCTGCCGTGCCGACAATCTATATCGCCATAAACAATCATCCTGGCGTGGCGGCGGGGAAATTCGATCTCACCTCGATGCAATATTGCCTGGTCGGCGGCGATACCCTGCCGCGCGTCGTGCAGGAAAAATTCGAATCTCTTTCCGGCTGCCGCTTGCTGGAAGGCTACGGCCTTAGCGAAACCTCGCCGATTGCTCTGTGCAACCCGTCGACCGGCGAATCAAGAGCCGGATCGCTGGGATTACCGGCGCCGGGCACGGTGGTAGAGATCACCGACATCGAAAATCCGTCGCGGGTTCTGCCGCAGGGTGAGACCGGCGAAATCTGTATTACCGGCCCACAGGTCATGCGCGGCTACTGGAATCGCAAGGAAGAAAGCGAGGCTGCGCTCCTCGACGGCCGCTTCCATACCGGCGATGTCGGCTATATGGACGAAGACGGCTATACCTACCTCATCGACCGGCTCAAGGAGATCATTTTTGCCGGCGGCTACAATATTTATCCGCGCCATGTCGAAGAGGCGATTTACCGTCACCCGGCGATTGAAGAGGTCACCGTGGCGGGCATCGAAGACGCTTACCGACAGCAAACGGTTAAAGCCTTCGTAAAGCTGCGCGCCGGCCAGTCGCTCGACGCCGAGGGCCTCACCGCGTTTCTCAAGGACAAGCTTTCCGCCATCGAAATGCCCAAGCAGATCGAATTCCGCGACGAGTTGCCGAAGACCCTGATCGGCAAACTCTCAAAGAAGGAACTGATCGCCGAAGAGGCCGCCAAACGCGACGCGGCGGCGGCGTTGTAAAGCCCCCGTTCTATGTACCACTACCTGATAGAGTCTCGGGCACCGGCG
>JAPYQV010000262.1 GCA_029937205.1 Alphaproteobacteria bacterium | reverse complement strand
GAGATCGCCCATCGCCGCATAGCCGAATGTGTAGACGTCATAGGCGTTGGAGCCCGTGGTCACGTCCTGAATAACCTTATTAAACTGCTCTTCGGGCGAAACGCTGAAGAATTCAAGCTTAATGCCGGTCTCACGCTCCCAAATTGATTGCAGCGTCGGTCCGTCGGCCGGCCAGGGGTTGGTGAAATGGCCAATCGCGCCATCGGTCATGAGAATTCTGAGCACGTCGGGCGCCTTGCCTTCGGCTTTGAGCTTGCGCGCTGCCGCGACAGCTTTGCCTTCTGACATGGTATCGTCATATTGATAGCGCTCGGCGCCGGCGAAGCCGGTCGGGCCGCCGGTCATACCCGGGGCCAGATCGGCCGCCCAGGCATCGCCGGATTTCAACCAGCGCGGCCCGATGCCGGCCGCAGCCGTAAATGCAACGCCTGCCGCACTAGCCTTTAGTGCCTGCCGGCGCGTGATGCCGTTTCGTGATTTGATCTCTTTTGACATAAATCCTCTCCTTTTGCCTCCACAGCCTACCTTATCCGGCGGGCATAAATTATTCTCCTGTCGAGCGAAAACACCCGCTTGAGGATTACAACGAGTCTAAACCATCAATATCGGTATGGCGATTCACCAGTTACCAACACGTCTAATTTTAAGCTTGGATGCAAGTCGTATTCAAGCGAATTCAATGGGCGAAATGAGACGCCGGAACGGCGCTGAAATCGCTACCAACCTGCCACGTCAACTCGATCGACCAGCTTCCCTTGCGTTCAAAATAGACGATTTCAATCGGCAACCACCCCGCCGCGCTCACCTTGACTGGGAGCGGATCCGAGGTGCGGTCAGGATGGGGCTTGGCGTCCTCCAGCACAGTCAAGCCGCCGATTGCGACACGCACGCCGTCATTCGAGCGAACTTTGAACATGTAGGTTCCTGGAGCCGAAAAATAGATATAGCCAGTAATGAGAGCAGCCACAAAATCCTTATGCTTTTGATTCAGCACCGGCTTGCCGGCACCGCCGCGGAAATCCAGATTGACCAACGGCGCGCCCTGTGCCGAATCCTTGCGCGAGGCATATTCGAGCACCTTATCTACATGGTCGAAATCACCATAATAATAGTCGACCGCTAGGCCCGCCTGCATGCCGTCATCACGCATTGGCGCGTCCGCCGCATTGGCGGATCCGGTGGCAAATCCGCTCGCAAATGCCAGGCTGACGCCGGCGACGGCGCCCAATATCAATTTCAATCCCATCATGCTCAAAATCCTTTCCTGCTGTGCCCCCAAATAAAGAGCGTCTGTATCTTTTCATTGACCGCGGTTAGGCGCAACCGGCGCGCCTGCCTCACATGCCGGATTCGATGATCAGGGCGATCAGCACCAAGCCGGCGAGAAATAGCGTTTCACCGACCACCAGCACCACCGGGCGCCAGCCCAACACGGCCATCTCCTGGAAGGATGATTTCATACCGAGTCCGGCAATAGCGATCACCAGGCACCAGCGCGACACCAGCACCATGCCGTCCTGTACTTGTGCCGGAATGACGTCGGCGCTGTTGATGGCGACGATCACTACGAAGGCGACAAGAAACCACGGCAGGCCGGCCCGCGCGCCGCGTGTCGTGCCGATTTGCCCGCGCGCCCACCGGGCGACAACCAGGGCAAAAATCAGCACCACCGGGGCCAGCATGGCGACGCGCAACAGCTTGGTGAAGGTGGCGACATCGCCGGTTTCGTCGGACACCATGTATCCCGCGCCGACCACTTGCGCCACATCGTGGATCGTGGCGCCGATAAAAATGCCTTTTTGAGTATCGTCGAAGCCGATCGCCTCGACGATCAACGGATAAATGATCATCGCCAGGGTGCTGAGCGCGGTTACCGCGATGACGGTAAAGATCGTATCGCGCTCGAGCTTGTCATGCTTGGGCATCACGGCCGATATGGCCAAGGCGGCCGATGCGCCGCAAATCGCCGTTGCGCCGGCTGTCAGCAGTCCCATGGCACGGTCAAGCTTGAGCGCCGAACTGATGATTCTGCCGAACAGGATGGTCAGGATTATGGCGCCGATGACGATCAATATCGGCGCCGGGCCAAGCTCGATAATTTGCGCCAAGGTAATGCGCGCGCCCAAAAGAGCGACACCGAGGCGCAGCACCGTGCGCGAGCCGAACTGGATGCCGGAGCGGGTGCGCGGATTTTTCGAGAGAAAATAAAACGCCATGCCGAGCAACAAGGCGTAAAGCAAAGTCGGCCCGCCGTAATGTTCCGACACGAACGTCGACGCCAAGGCGATGATGATGCAAATCAGCAGGCCGGGCGCGATATCCCAAGCCCAGGCGAGCGGACGTGGTAAATTCTCGCCGTTCATGCGGAAACGCGGCCCTGCTGTCTAGTGCCGCCCGCGCGCATCGACCGGCCATATATCCACCAGCGTATCGCCGCGTACACAGTGGTAAAAATCATGCAAATTGATGGTCGGGTCGCAATGCGGGACGATGCATTCCACCGCGTCGCCGAGGGCCAGGCGCTCATTGGCCTGGGCGAAGCCAATACGGCCATGCTCATCGCCGAAATAGCTATAGCTCGAGCCGATCGGCGCACCGGCGGCGAAATCGGGCAGCGGCCCATCGGTGGCAAAGCATTTCAAGCCGGCGTCGATGGTGGCATGGCCATCATGATTGGCGCTCACCACCGTGGCGCGGACGAACAGCGCCGGCTCGAACAGCCAGTCCGGGGTGCCGTTGCAATGCACGTCGCGGTATTCAACATCCATCACCACGTAGGAGCCGGTCTGCATTTCACTCATCACGCCGAGCTCGGCATCGATGTCGTAGGTTCCGGTGCCGGCGCCGGAGACGATGGCGGGCGATAAATTCAACTCGGCCAGCGCCGCGCACGTGTCGTTGAGCGGCTTGGTATCGGCGATGTTGGTCGCCCGCCGCTCGGCAAAATCCTCGATATGCATGATATGGCCGGCATAACCCTGAACACCGGAATAATTGACGTTCTCGGCCGCCACCGCGGCCTCGACTAGAGCAACGGCATCGGCCACGCTGGCAGCACCTGTGCGATGCAGGCCGACATCCACATCGATCACCACATTGAGCGCCTTGCCCGCCTGTCCGGCGGCGCCATCGAGAGCACGCATATTGATCATGCTGTCGACGGTCTGCATCAGCCCTTCGGCGCGCTGGTTGAGCGCCATCAGGGCATCGATCTTGCTGTCGGCGATTACCGGCGAAGTCACCAAAACGCCGGGAATTCCCGCGCCGCCCATGATTTCGGCTTCGCCCAAGGTGGCGGCGCCGATGCCGAGCGCACCGGCCTCGATCTGCAGCCGCGCAATATTAATGCTCTTGTGGGTTTTGCAGTGCGGCCGGAGGCCGATGTTTTTGTCCGCGGCAAAGCTGCGCATACGCTCGATATTGCGCTCCATGGCGTCAAGGTCGAGCACCAGCGCCGGTGTCATCAGGCGCGCGCGCGACCCGGGCTGGCCTATCAGTAACCCATTGGGTCCGAGTTCATCGCTGTTTGCCACGCGTCTATCCTCCAAGGTGGGCTTCTGCAAATAACAGTGCAGGTCGGTGATTAAGGGCTTACCTATGTTTGATTCCATCGGCTAAATCAAGACAGGCGAACGCGTTGTCCCGAAAGCGCTCCCTGTTATAAGGTCTCGGCAAACAAGCTATCGCACGGATCAACGAGGAGTTTACATAAGATGAAAGTGGTTATCACCGGCGGCACCGGGTTTTTGGGGCTGAGGCTGGCACGCGCCATTCTCAAGCGCGGCGAATTGCGCGGCGCGTCGGGTGCAGTCGAACCGATCGACAAGATGATCCTGTTTGATGCCGTCACACCGCCCGAGCGCCCCGAAGGCCTCGACGAGCGGGTTGAAATCGTCAGCGGCGATATCGCCGACCGCGATCTGGTGATGCGCCTCATCATCGGTGAATCGCTTTCCGTATTCCATTTCGCCTCGGTCGTCAGCGCCGGTGCCGAGCAGGATTTCGATCACGCGCTGAAGGTCAATCTCGACGGCGGAATCAACGTGTTGGAGGCGGCGCGCGCCGCACCGGGTTTGACACGCGTGGTGTTCACCAGCAGCTTTGCCGTGTTCGGCGGCTCGGCCCTGCCCGACACCGTCACCGACGACACCAAAATCACGCCGATGACGACCTATGGCATGACCAAGGTGGTCAATGAACTGCTGCTCAACGACTACACGCGAAAAGGCTATCTCGATGGCCGCGGCGCCCGCCTGCCGACCGTCATCATTCGCCCCGGCAAACCCAACGCGGCGGCTTCCGGCTTTGCCAGCGGCGTCTTCCGCGAGCCCCTTTCCGGTGTCGATTTTGACCTCCCGGTCAGCAACGGGACGCGCATGGCGGTGAGCGGCTACCGCACCATTGTTGCCGGAATTCTTGCCCTGCACGAGGCCGAGAGCGATGCCATCGGCGATGACCGCTCGGTCAATCTGCCGAGCATTTCACTGACCGTGGCAGAGATGATCGAGGGCCTTCGCCGCGTCGCCGGTGAGCGCCCGCTCGGCCAGATCAATGCGGTGCCCGACCCGGCCATTCAAGCCATATGCGACGGCTGGCCCGGGCGCGGGCAGTCGCCACGCGCCGATGCCCTCGGTCTGCCGGCGGACAAAGATTTGGATTCCATTATCCGAGCCTATATTGAAGACTATGCGGATGCGTAACCAACCGGTTCAACGGGCGTAAAGGCAGTATTGTGACGAACGGCAACTTGTCCATGTCGGCAGGCAATCCCTTCGCCGGTTTCTGGCGCCGCGCGGGTGCCTGGTTTATCGATGCGTTCCTGATCTACTCTGTCTATCTGATTATCGCATTTTTTGTCTGGGACGATCTGC
>JAPYQV010000261.1 GCA_029937205.1 Alphaproteobacteria bacterium | reverse complement strand
GGACAATTTCAAAACCATTACCCTCGCCGATGGTGCCGCCGATATCCCCCATCTGGTGAGCGAATTGAAACGACTGCGTCAGGCACTCGGGCCGGAGACCGAGGCCATGATGCAGCGTCACGAAGCGGAAGGCAGCCTGGATCATCCGGAATATCAGAGTGCGATTACGATATTGAATTACCGCCATGTATGCCGTCTCGATGTGTGGCCGGACGCTGTCAACCGCTCGCTGTCGGATTGGAATATGGCACCATACAACGCCATCCAGGGCCCCAATGAGTTTTGCTATACCGGCAGTATCAAGGATTGGAACCGGGTGGCGGATCTGCCGCGGATATCCCAGCCGGCGCTTGTGGTGTGCGGTATGCATGACGAATTAACGCCGGCCTGCGCTCAAAAAATGCACGATGCCTTGCCGAATTCCACTATTCGGGTTTTTAAAAATTCTTCGCATCTGCCGATGTGGGAAGAACCTGAGGAATATTTTTCCTGCCTCTTGAGTTTCCTTGATCGCCACAGCGATTTAGGAAAACGTTAACAATTATGCATGTATATGTATCGGAGATCACTGTATTTATAGAGAAAACGTATATAAAATAAGTCGTCTTAATGCTTTCGTGAGAAACTTTCACAAATTGGAACATATTGGTATGAGAATTTGGAGATGCGATTGAAATTTCGCCTGCGTTATATTTTAGCAGCGACATTTACATTGATCGCTATTGTACCAGTATTGTTTCTCGGCATTTGGGTTGAACGAACTACTTATTCGCGCGAGCTGTCCTCCGTCGAGGAAAAGCATTTATTGCTCGCCAAAAATATCACCAACGCGCTTGAGCTGTATACCCATGACGCTTCTGCCCTATTTGCCTTTCTGGTCAAATCGGCCGAACACAAACATTGGCCACAAGGCGCCGCAGACTTGGCCAGGGCGCTCGATTTTCGCCATTTCGCGATATTCGATTCCGCCGGCGTTCTGCAGAAATCGCTCTATCCCACGGAGGAAGACGAAGCGATATTGCCGATGGGCGGCATAAAGGCCCTTGAGCCATTGATCGCCGAAGGTGGTCGGCATTTCAGCGATGTCATGAGCGATGCGGAAGAACGGCCAACAATTTATATCGTGGAGACCCTGAACGGCGGAGATATCGCCGTGGGTGCCATGAGCATCAATTATATTGCAAAATTGCAGCAGCAAATCACATTCGGCAAACGCGGGCATGCCGCCATCGTTGACCGCAGCGGAAACATCATTGCGCATCCCAATCCGGAATGGAGCGCGACAATGAAGAATATTTCCGCCGTAAAGCCGGTGACGCACATGATGGCGGGCGAGAGCGGTGTGAGCGAGTTTTACTCTCCTGCCGTCAAGATGGATATGATCACCGGGTTCACCACCGTACCTGGCGTCGGGTGGGGGGTCATGGTGCCGCAACCTCTCGAAGAACTGGAGGACAAGGCGGCGGCGGCACGCGGCGCTCAAATTGCCATTATCGTCGTCTGAATTCTGATTGCCTCGATTCTCGGCTGGCTCCTGTCCGGCTTCCTGACCCGCCCTGTATCGGCTGTCGTCGCCGCCGCTCGCAAAATTGAATCTGGTAAATTTGACGCCAGAGTGGGGCAGTTTTCCGACCTAACGCCACGCGAGTACCGTGAACTGGGTTCGGTGTTCGACAGTATGGCCGGACAAATTCAGGACGAACGGCGGCAGCTCTCCGCCGCCGCCCGAGCGGCTGAAATGGCCAGCCGTTCAAAATCGGAATTCCTCGCCAATGTAAGCCATGAACTGCGCACGCCCTTAAACGCCATTATCGGTTTCTCCGAAACCATGATGGAGAAAGTTTTTGGCGAGCTCGGGCATGAAAAATATAACGAATACGCGACCCATATTCATAGTTCCGGCCGTCACTTGCTGTCGATCATCAACGATATTCTCGACCTATCCAAAGTGGAGGCCGGCAAGCTCGAGTTTGATATGGCTGTGGTGACGTTGGACAAGGTGATGGAACGGGCCGTCGCCATTGTTCGGGGTAGCGGCGAATCGAGCGGGGTCAGTATTGACGTTACAGATGTGAGCGCGTTGCCCGGATTGCGCGCCAGCGAACAAAGACTTCTGCAAATCTTTGTCAACCTGTTGTCCAATGCCGTCAAGTTTACTGCGGATGGTGGAAACGTAAATGTGCAAGCTCAATCGGACGGGGGCGATATCGTCATCATGATCAGCGACGATGGCATTGGCATGACCGCAGCGGAAATTGAGCAGGCGATGTTGCCTTTTACCCAAGTGGATAGCAGCCTCGCACGGCGCTTCGAAGGCACCGGCCTGGGCCTGCCCCTTGCCAAGTTGCTGGTGGAAGGCCATGGCGGCTCATTGCATATGGAAAGCGAGCCCGGAAAGGGCACCGTCGTATCGGTTCGCTTGCCGGCGATTTCAAATCAGGCCTGATTCAAATTGCCCTAGATTAAATCAGAGAGTAGCGGCACGACCGTTTCACCGAAATGATCGATCTGCTCAATTTGATCGGCGCGCTCGGCGATAAAGTCGAGCACCAGATGGCGCACGCCGGCTTGGTGAAACTCGCGAATGGATGCCGCGACCTGTTCCGCCGTGCCGAGAGCGCAATAACGTTTGGCCGGCTTGCTAAAATCCATCGCATAACGCGCACTGAGTTTCTCGCTGGCGTATTGCAGTGCGCTTTCATAATCCTTGGCCAGGCGGACAAACAGCAAGTGCCCGGTGCCGAATTGAGAGAGATCGCGCTTCGCTTCTTCGCCGGCGCGCGCAATGGTTTCAAGCGCCGTGCGGTATTGATCCGGCGTAACGACGTAAGACAGCCAGCCGTCCGCCAACCGGCCGGCGCGGCGAAGCGCAGCTTCTTTGCGCCCGCCGCACCAAATGGGCGGACCGCCTGTCTGAAAGGGCGCCGGCAACATTTGCGTTTCGGGAAAGGGGTAGAATTTCCCCGCATGGGCGACCGGCGTGCCGCTCCACAGTTTGCGCAGAACCTCGATGCCTTCGCTCAGGCGTGCGCCGCGCTCCTTTACCGGCACACCGCTCAGGGCGAATTCGCCGGGAAATTCACCGCCAACACCGACGCCGAAAATAACCCGCCCTGAAGACATCACGTCGAGTGTGGCGACTTGTTTGGCGACAGGTGCGGGATGGCGCAATGGCAGCAGGAAGACCGCCGTGCCCAGCATTAGGCGCTGACTGATCGCCGAGGCCTGAGACAGTTGGATCAGCGGATCCAGGATGGGCTGGGCGAACGCCAAATGATCGCCCGCCCACATGGCGTGAAAACCGTTCCGTTCCAAAGCCTGGACGAGGCGCTGCGTGGTTTCGAAATCGGCAAGCTGAAACACTCCGTCGCTATCGGCTGGTGGTTGGACGTTCTGAAAGCCGAATTTCAGCGGCCCGCTTGGCGAAAGCGTCATATTTTACCCGGATTCAGCGCACCAACGGCATAACATCGGCGGCAAAACCTTCCATATTGTCCAAGGACTCCTGGAGGCTGGCGCCGAGGAAATTGAACAGGATGTGGCGCACGCCAAGTTCCTCGAAGGCCTTGATATCGCCGGCAATATCCTGAGCGTTGCCAGTCAGCACCATGCGCTCGCCACTTTCAAGCATGGTCGGCGTGTCGCCGCCGTACCATACCGCCCAGAAGGCGAGATCGATACTCGCCGGGTCGCGGTCGATTTTCTCCGCTTCGGCCTTGAGCTTGTCGAGTCCGGCGGAATATTTCGCGATGGTATCGAGCGGGTGGTGGGGGTTGCAGCCGATCGGATACCAAGCGTCGCCGAGGCGCGCTGTGCGGCGAATGGCGGGCATGCTTTCGCCACCGATCCAAATTGGTGGGTGGGGTTTTTGTACCGGCTTGGGCGCAAAGAAAATATCTGAAAATTCCGTATATTCGCCTTTGAAGCTTGGGTTCTCGGCGCTCCACAATTCGCGGAACGCGGCGATATATTCGTCCGTCACTTTGCCGCGTTCTTTGAAGGGCGGCGCGTTAACAGCAACGAATTCCTCTTCCATCCAGCCGGCGCCGCAGCCAAGCGTTATACGTCCACCGGACAAGACATCCATGGTCGAGACTAGCTTGGCAGTGAGGATCGGGTCGCGGTAGGGCACAACCAGAACCGAGGTCAAAATGCGCGCCTTCTTGGTAATCGCGGCGAGATGCGCCATCAAGGCGAGCGGCTCCAGAAAGTCGCCCTCGAAATTGGCCGCAAAGCTAAAGGCACCATCGGCGGAATAAGGATAACGTGAGGAAATACTGCGCGGGAAAACGATATGGTCGGGGATCGCCAGGATGGTATAGCCCAGTTCCTCGCCACGATGCGCAATGGTCGCGATATCGCCGGGGTTGGCGAGACCGCCGCTGTTGGGGACGTTAAATCCGAATTCCATTATTTATTTCCTTTCTGGAATGTTGTGTTGGCGCATAGTATCCGGCACAACCGTGGAAGTCTTGTACGATGCGCCGGTCGGCGGAATTTAATAATGAGGGAGGACGAAGGACATGGATCTCGGCTTAAAAGGACGCAAGGCGATCATCACCGGCGGCAGCAAGGGCATCGGCCGCGCCATTGCCGAACTGTTGGCAAATGAGGGCTGCAATGTCGGCATTTGTGCACGCAACGGCGATGAGGTAGATGCGGCGGTTGCGGCGTTCAAGGCAAAGGGTGTTGAGGCATGCGGTAGTGCTGTGGATGTGCGCGATGGCGACGCGGTGCGGAAATGGGTGGCGGACAGTGCCGCGACGCTCGGCGGGTTGGATATAGTCGTACCCAATGTCAGTGCGCTAGCGATTGAACGCAACGAAGACAATTGGCGTGCACAATTTGAAGTCGACTTGATGCACACGGTGAACACG
>JAPYQV010000260.1 GCA_029937205.1 Alphaproteobacteria bacterium | reverse complement strand
CCATGCGGCCATGGTTTCGCAGATTTCCGCATGGATTGCCGGATCGCGGACAATTCCGCCCTTGCCGACACGCGCCCGCCCGGCCTCGAATTGCGGCTTGATCAGCGCCGCCAGAAAGGCGCCGGGTGCGGCCAGAGCCAGCGCCGCCGGCAATACTGTGCGCAGGCCGATGAAACTGGCGTCACAGACCACCGCGCCGATCGGCTCCGGCACCTGCTCCGGCCCGAGACGGCGCGCATTGGTGCGCTCCAATACGATGACGCGATCGTCGCGCCTGAGCTTATCGGCGAGCTGGCCATAGCCGACATCGACGGCATAAACCCGCGCCGCGCCGTTGGTAAGCAGCACGTCGGTAAAGCCGCCGGTGGAGGCGCCGACATCGATTGCCGTCACGCCGCTCGCATCGAGAGAGAAATGCGCGAGCGCATGGGCCAGTTTGATGCCACCGCGCGAGACCCAGGGGTGCAGCGCTTCGCGCACGCTGAGCGGCGTGTCGGCGGCAAGCTTCTGGCCCGGCTTGTCGAGCTTGCGCTCACCGGAATAGACCTTGCCCGCCATGGCGAGCGCCGCCGCCTTGGTTCGGTTCTCGACCAAACCACGTTCCACCAGGAGGCTGTCGAGCCGTATTTTTTCGCTTTTTGCCGTCGGCCTAAACTCCGGTTGCACAGCGCGTCAATTCTTGCGCGTCAGTTCTTGCGCGCCACAATGTAGCGCGCCACATCGCGCAGCAGGTCTGCCTTATCGCCGAACGGTTGCAAGACGGCAATGGCGTCGTCCACCAACTGCCCGGCGCGGCGGCGCGCTTCTTCCAACCCGAGCAGATCGACAAACGTCGCCTTGCCGGCAGCAGCATCCTTGCCCACCGCCTTGCCGAGATCGGCTTCCGTCCCCTCAAGATCGAGCAAATCATCGGTGATCTGAAAGGCCAGGCCGACATGGTCGGCATAACGTGTCAGGGCATCGCGCTCGGCGCCACCCCGCTGCGCCAATATGGCGCCAGCCTCGCAAGAGAAGCGGAACAGAGCACCGGTTTTGCCGCGTTGCAGGCGAATCACCGCATCGAGATCCAGCGCACTGTCTTCCGCGGCCAAATCCATCATCTGCCCGCCGGCCATGCCACGTCCGCCGGCGGCGGTCGCCAAACGGTGGGTCATCTCGGCGCGCACGGCGGGCTCGGGATGACCATCGGGCGCGGCAATCAGCTCGAAGGCGAGAGTGAGCAATGAATCGCCGGCCAGAATCGCCGTCGCCTCGTCAAATTTCTTGTGGCAGGTGGGTTGGCCGCGGCGCAGATCGTCATCATCCATCGCCGGCAAATCGTCATGCACCAGGGAATAGGTATGCACCATCTCGATCGCGGCGGCGCTCGACATCGACCAGTCGAGCGGCACATCGAACAGCGCCGCCGAGTTCAGCACCAGAAACGGCCGCAAGCGTTTGCCGCCGGCCAGGGTCGAATAGCGCATGGCATCGAACAGGCGGCGGTCTGTATCGGTGGAGTGTGGAATATAGCCATCCAGAGCGGCGTTGACCTTCTCGGTCGATACCCGCAACGCCTCTTTCAGGCGGCTCATTTCGGCTCTAACGGCTCCGCGCTGAGTGTGCCGTCGGCTTCGATCTTGTCGACCCGGAGTTGCGCCTCGCGCAGCTTGCCCTGGCAATGTTTCTTGAGCGCCACGCCGCGCTCATAGGATTCGATGGCGCCCTCCAGGCTGGTATCGCCGGACTCGAGGCGCTGCACGATTTCTTCCAATTCGCCCAGGGCGGTTTCGAAGTTGATTTTGCTGAGATCGGCGGCTTTGTCTGTCTTGCTCATAATGAGGAGATAATAATGTCTGCCCGGGAGCAGGGCAAGTCAGGCCGCCATCAAGGCGCTGACATGTGCCGCCGCGCTCGACGCCAAAGCGCGCAGGTCGTAGCCGCCTTCAAGCGTGGAGACGACGCGCCCCGCGCATTTCTCCGCCGCGATTTGGCAGAGCTCCGCGGTGATCCAGGAATAATCATCCTCGAACAAATGCAGTGACGCCAAGGGATCGTCATTGTGGGCGTCGAACCCGGCCGAGATCAGGATCAAATCCGGATTGAACACGCGAAGGGCGGGAAATACCTTGCTCTGCATGGCATCGCGAAATTGGTCCGAGCCCGATTCGGGTGTGAGCGGCGCGTTGAAGATATTGCCGACGCCGCGCTCATCGGCGGCACCGGTTCCGGGATAAAGCGGCGACTGGTGGGTCGAGGCAAAAAACATATCGCCGTCGCTCTCGAAGGCGGCCTGGGTACCGTTGCCGTGATGGACATCGAAATCGACCACAGCGATGCGCGTGAGGCCATGTTCACGGCGCGCCCGCTCGGCCCCGAGGACGACATTGTTAAACAGGCAAAACCCCATGGAACGCCCCGGCTCGGCATGGTGGCCCGGCGGCCGTACGGCGCAAAAGGCATTGTCGCCCTGGCCCGCCATCACCGCATCGACGGCAGCGCACACAGAGCCGACAGCGCGCAACGCCGCTTCGCCCGATGCCGGCGACATCACGGTATCGCCCTCTAAGGCGACATAGCCGGCGCTCGGCATATGCTCGAATATAAGATCGACCAATTCCGCCTGATGGACCTGCTTCAAGGTGGCGACATCGCTAAGCGGTGCCTCGATGCGCTTCAGCGCGGCATATTCAGGTGCTTCCAGAGCCTCCAGAATGGCTCGGAGACGCGCCGGTTGCTCCGGATGTCCGGGCCCGGCTTCATGCTCCTGACAGATAGGATGGCTGTAGAATAATGTTGTCGCCACGGGATCCTCCTCGGAATCACCATATCACCGTGCATGCCATTTTTCGCCCTGTGCTCTATTGCTCGCGCTGCAGCATGCCGTTGATCTTCAACCCCACGATCAGGATCACCCCGCCGAGCAGCACGGTAATCAGCCCGACTGCCGGGACCATCGGTGTATAGCCGCCGATCATCTTGCCATACAGCCATTCGGGCGTGGTCACGTCGGCGCCACTGGTAAAGTAGGCGAGCGGAAAGTTACCCCACGAGAGCAGGATCGCGAACAAAAATCCAGCGAACACGCCCGGCCCCAACAGCGGCAGCGTGATGGTTCGAAAGATCATCCAGCGCGAGGCGCCGAGGTCAAAGGCGGCTTCCTCGACGGCGGCGTCATAGCCGAAGGCCTGGATCGCGATGATCAGGGTCACGATCGGCACGATCCAGACCATCTGGGCAAAAACCGTCGCCTGCCAGGTCATGTCGATGCCGATCGAGTTGAACCAGAGCTGCAGGGCCAGCCCGAGCACCGCTTGGGGAAAGAATATCGGGATCAACAGGACCTGCTGAAAGATCGAGCGGCCGCGCCAGTCATAGCGCGCATAGGCGAGCGCACCGAAGAAGGCGAGGATCACCGAGATCAGCGCCACGCACGCAGCCACCGACAGCGAGGTGATGAAGCTGTCCTGGATCTGCAGCGACGACCAGGTTTGCTCGTACCATTTGGTCGAGGTCTTGCGGATCGGAAACATGAAGCAGCGCGATTTCGAGATCGAGGCCAGCCCGACTGTCACGATCGGCACATACATGATCACCAGGATCACACCGATATAACTGGACATTAGCCGGCGCGCCAACGGGGAAAGGTTGCCCATGGTCTAGCGCTTCGCCAGCATGCGTTCGAGATTGATCCGGCGCATCGCCAGGAAGACAGCGCTGCCGGCGATCACGATCAATATGACTGAGAGCGCCGAGCCGCGCGGCCAGTTCTGGCCGAAGGTGAAGGCCGATTCGATGTCCTGGGCAATGGTGACGATAACGCCCTTGCCGAGGAATTTTGACTCGGAAAAGGCGCCAAGCGAAAGCACGAAACAGAGCAGCCCGCCGATCATGATGCCGGGCATGGCGAGCGGCAATTCGATATCGCGGAACACCCGCCAGCGCGAGGCGCCGAGGTCATTGGCGGCCTCTCGGGCATCTTGTGGCACGTTTGCCAGGCCCAGCAGGATCGGAAACAGCATGAATGGCAGATAGATGTAGACGATGCCGAAAATGACCGACGGCACGTTGTTGACCAGGCTCCCGGTCCCCAGCCCGAACAGCGAATTGAGGGCACCGTCGAGAACTCCTTTTTTGTCGAGAAAAAGCACCCAGCCCTGCAGGCGGATGTTTTCGGCAACGAACAGTGGCGCCACGATTATCAATGTCAGCAAGTTGGCGCGCCGCCCTGACACCCGTTTTATCGCCAGCGCCAGCGGATAACAGATCGCCAGCAGAATCACGACGGTGATCAGGGCTAGAAACAGCGACCAGCTGAACGATAGGTAGAAATTCTGCTCGACGATATCGACATAGTTCTCGATCGACGGCGCTTTTCGGATCGAGAAGCTGCCACGCGGCATGAAGCTGTAGATCAGTACCAGCACCATCGGACCGACGAAGCCGAGAATCAGGAGCACGATGATGGGCAGGGCCGAGACCAGCCCGCCCGACATCTTCCAGGCCGGGCGATTCTCAGGCGCGCTGTCGCTCATTCGGCGAACACCATCGAATCGGCCGCGCGCCAGGTCAGCGTGACCCGATCGCCGGGCGCGCGGGTCACGGCGTCGGCACCAAGCTCCTCGATCAGGAAGGTCATCTCGCCGCTCCTGACCTGATACTGGATGCGCGAGCCGAGCAAATATTCGTTGAACAGCTCGCCCTCGACCCGGTTCTCTGGGGCGCCGTCGGCGCTCTTGGCGATGGACATATTTTCCGGGCGCACGATAAGCACGCCGCTGGCGAACCCGGCCGGTAGTGTGTCCGGGGCTGAGAAACTCACGCCCAGTTCCGCGCTCGCCAGCCGGCCGTCATCGGCGAGGCTGACGGGAATCGAGTTTACTTCTCCCATGAATTCGGTCACGAAGCGGTCTTGCGGCTTGGTGTAGATCGTCGACGGGCTGCCGATTTGGGCCAGTTTGCCAT
>JAPYQV010000259.1 GCA_029937205.1 Alphaproteobacteria bacterium | reverse complement strand
CCGGTGGAGAGGCGCGGGACATCCCAATTCATCGCGTCGTTGGCCAATTTCAAAGCCGGAAATAGGCTTTGGCCGGCAGCCGGGTCGTCAAAATGGCTCGATACTTTCTCGCCCCACCAACCCGATTCGGCGGCGAGATAGGTCACAAGCCGGCGCCACTCCGGCGCCGCCATGCCATTCCGCGTGCGCGTGCCAAGCGCGACGATTCCATCATTCGGGTCCAAGTCGGCGATAGCCCGAAGCATGATGGATTTGCCCGACCCCGACGCGCCCAGCACCGCCACGGCCTCGCCCGCCGCCAATTCGAGATCGAACGGCTCAAGACCGGGGCGCGTAAGGCCACGAATCGTCAGCATAAGTCACCGTTATAGTCGAAGACCGGCACCACGCGCGAGCGCAGCGAGCGATCGGATCGTAACGGTGGACGATTTCAAGGGGTTTAGTGGTGCCGCCGGGGTGGATCGAACACCCGACCTCGCCCTTACCAAGGGCGCGCTCTACCACTGAGCTACGGCGGCATATGGTGCGGGGTGGGGAACATGGCATATTGCCCCGAAAGCGGCAACAATAGCAGTGCGATCAATGGCGAGGCGCAAGTGAACGATCAGCGTGAAAACAAAAAGCGCCCGGCGGTGACGCCGGCGCGGGCCGAGGTGCAGGACGAGCGCAAGAAGCGCTTGGCGGCGGAGCTGCGCGAGAATTTGCGCAAGCGCAAGAGTCAACAACGCGCGCAATCACCGCACCGTAGCGATGGCGACGCGCAGGAATAAGGCCGCGCCGCCGCTTGTTCGCCACATTTCCCTGACATATCTTGGGGTTGCACGTGAACATATCTTGAGAGACTGAAGCGACGTATGGACTCTATTCGTATCCGGGGAGGCCGCCCGCTGCACGGCGACGTGGAGATTTCCGGCGCGAAAAACGCCGCGCTGCCGCTGATGATCGCCGCCCTCCTGACCAGCGAACCCGTCACATTGTCACGGGTGCCGGCGCTTGCCGATATCGCGACACTGTCCAAACTGTTGAGCGAATTGGGCGTGACCCTTACCACGCCGGAAAATGGCAATAACGGCCGCAGCCTCACGCTGAATGCCGCCAATGTCACCAGCACCGTGGCGCCCTACGAGCTGGTGCGCCGCATGCGCGCCTCGGTTCTCGTGCTTGGGCCGCTCCTGGCGCGCTTCGGCGAAGCCACGGTGTCGCTGCCCGGCGGCTGCGCCATCGGCACCCGGCCGGTCGATATCCATCTCGCCGGGCTCGAGCGCATGGGCGCGCGCATCGCGCTCGAAGACGGCTATATCCGCGCCGAGGCACCGGGTGGCCTCAATGGAGCGGAATACCATCTCGCCGCGCCTTCCGTCGGCGCGACCGAGAATTTGCTCATGGCCGCTGCCCTGGCCGAGGGCGAGACCGTGCTGCACAATGCCGCGCGCGAGCCCGAAATAACCGACCTCATCCATTGCCTGAACGCCATGGGTGCGGTGATTGAGGGCGCCGACAGCGATTGCCTGCGCATCACCGGACAAGCCAAGCTCGGCGGCACCGAACACCAAATTATGGTCGACCGTATCGAGGCCGGCACCTATGCCATCGCCGCCGCCATCACCGGCGGCTCGGTCGCGCTGCTCGGCGCCCGGGCAGCGCACTTGGAGACGCCCCTGGAGTGCCTGCGCCAAGCCGGCGTTTTGGTGGAAGAGACCGCTCAAGGCCTCACGGTGAGCGCCAACGGGCAACTCAAATCTGTCGATGTCACGACCCATCCCTACCCCGGATTTCCCACCGACCTGCAGGCCCAGACCATGCTGCTCATGGCTTTGGCTGAGGGTTCGGCGCTGATCAGTGAGACGGTGTTTGAAAACCGCTTTATGCATGTGCCGGAGCTGGCTCGCATGGGCGCGGACATCACGCTGCATGGCGGCAACGCCCTGGTACGCGGTGTCAGCGCCTTGCGCGGCGCGCCGGTGATGGCGACGGATTTACGCGCCTCCTCGTGCCTGGTGCTGGCCGGCCTCGCGGCCGAGGGCGAGACGCTCATCAGCCGGGTCTATCACCTGGACCGGGGCTATGAGCGCATCGAGGAAAAGCTGGCGGCGCTCGGCGCCGATATCGAACGCGTCGAATCATGAACAGCCGCTCCGGACTGAGGCTGCGCGCCGTGGATGACGAAGATCTCGCCATCATCTCCGCCTGTCTGCGCGGCGCCCTGAGCAGCCTCGGCGAAATGGCCTACGACCGGGAGGCGCGGCGCTTCGCTGCCATTCTGGTGCGTCCGCGCTGGGAAACCGCGCCAACAGGAGATGACGCGCCGGATGCGGCAACGCTGGAACGCATGCGCGCCGGGCTCCATTTCGATCATGTCAGCGCGGTGCGTTTTCGCCGCCTCGACCGGGATGCGCCGCACACGTTGCTGCATCTCATCGCCATCGTTTCGGCATCGCTGTCGGAGCGCTATGCCATTATTCTCTCGTTCGAAGGCGGCGGAGAGGTGTTTCTCGAAGTCGATAAAATACGCGGCCAGATGCGAGACCTGGACGCACCACCACCCGAGGACACGACACCGCTGGTAGACCAATCGCCGCCGGCGAAATTGTATGAAGACGAACTGTTCTAAGACACACCAACCAAACCAAGACATGAGGCCAGGATGACGCCCCAGGAAGTAGAGAGCGCTGACGACATGCGCCGCCTTGTCGAAGAGCGCGGCGCGAAGAACATCACCATTGCCATGAGCGATATGCACGGCCTGCTGCGCGGCAAATATATTTCGCGCGACAAGCTGCTTTCGGTGCTCGAAAACGGCTGGGGCATGCCGCCTTTGATCCTCGCCCTCGATTTCGACGATGTCATTATGTCGGCCCCCGAAGGCCTTGACGGCTCGGATGGCTATGCCGATGTCATGGCCCGCGCCCTGCCCGAAACGTGCTGCGAAATCCCCTGGGAATCGCCGGAGCGCAACCTCCTCATGCTGGCCGAATTCACCGGCGAGATGGAGGCGCTGTGCCCGCGCGGCATCTACCGCAAGATGGCGCAGAAAGCCGCCGATATGGGATTTCAACCCTATCACGCCTGCGAGCTTGAATTCACCATGTTCGAGGAAACGGCGAAGAGCGCGCACGACAAGGACTACCGCGATCTCACCCTGGAGACACCGCTCAAGACTTATGAGGTAATTCAGCGCCAGGCGGTGTGGAGCGAGTTTTACAATGAATTGCTCGATTGCTTTGATACCATGGGCGTCGCCGTGGAAACCGCGCATGAGGAAATGGGTCCGGGATTTCTCGAAGTCAGTCTGGCGCCGCAAGTGGGCGTCAAGGCGGCCGATAATGCGGTCCTCTTCAAAACCTACACCAAGGCCCTGGCCCAGCGCATGGGCCGCCTGGTCACTTTCATGGCGCGCTGGAGCAACGACGCCGACGGCCAGAGCGGCCATGTGCACATCTCGCTCAAGAACCTGGCCGGCGAGCCGGTGTTCCGCGATGAAAATTCGGAAGACACTATGAGCGATACCATGCGCCATTTTCTCGGCGGCATGCAGGCGCTGATGCCGGAACTGCTGATCATGCTCGGCCCCAACCTCAACAGCTTCAAGCGCTTTGTGCCCGGCATCTTCTCGCCGATTGCCGCCACCTGGGGCTATGAGAACCGCACATGTGCACTGCGTGTCATTCGCGGCGCCGCCAAATCCCAACGTATCGAGTGCCGCACGCCAGGCGCCGACGCCAATCCCTATCTCTCGCTCGCCGCGCTGCTCGGCGCGGGCCTGTACGGCATCGAACATAAAATCGAGCCGACGGCGCCCATGCAGGGTAACGTTTACGATCAGGAAATTCCCGAAGGCCAACACTTTCCCGACAGCTTCCGCGCCGGCATCGAGCGCTTCCGCGCGTCGAAAGCGGCGCGCGAGCTATTTGGCGACCGCTTTGTCGACGCCTATGCCATCACCCGCGATTCCCAGGAGCGCGAATTCCGCGCCATTGTCACCGATGCCGAGCTGCGCCGTTTCTTCGAACTGGCCTGAGGATTTCGAAAAAGAATAGCGACAAACCGGCTGAAGCCGATTATATCCGCCCCATGACTACGCCTGTGACGACGCCCGAAGAACTCATATTTGCCCTGCCCAAGGGCCGCATCCTGAAAGAAGCGGCGCCGTTGCTGGCGCTCGCGGGAATAGAACCCGAGCCAGCATTTAGCGACGAATCCAGCCGCAAGCTGCGCTTCGCCACCAACATCCCTGGCCTCAGCATCATCCGCGTGCGCTCCTTCGACGTGGCGACCTTCGTCGCCTTCGGCGCGGCGCAGCTCGGTATCGCCGGCAGCGATGTGCTCGACGAGTTCGACTACCGCGAGATCTATGCGCCCTTGGATCTGGATATCGGCAAATGCCGCATGGCGGTGGCCGAGCCGAGCCAACTCGCCTCCGAGGACGACCCGTCGCGCTGGAGCCATGTCCGCGTGGCGACCAAATATCCCCACATCACCCAGCGCCATTTCGCCGCGCGCGGCGTGCAGGCCGAGTGCATCAAGCTCAATGGTGCGATGGAGTTGGCGCCGGGCCTCGGCCTCTGCCGCCGGGTCGTCGACCTGGTCCATTCCGGCGCCACGCTGGCGGCCAACGATCTGGTCGAGGTCGAGCATATCGCCGATGTGTCCGCCCGTCTGGTGGTCAACCGCGCGGCGCTGAAAACCCGCGCCGAGGAAATGCAGGGCTGGGTGGAACGCTTCCGGGAAGCGGTAAATGGCACAGCGGCTGGATAGCACGGACGCCGGCTTCGACGCCGCGTTCACCGCGCTGACATCTGAAAAGCGCGAGACCTCGAGCGACCATTCGGCCAAGGTGGCGGACATCATTGCCGGCGTTCGCGAGCGCGGTGACGCGGCCGTGCTGGACTATACCGCGCGCTTTGACGGCCTCAATCTGACAGCCGAACAACTGCGCCTGACAGCCGCCGAAATCGCCGAAGCGGCAGCCGACTGCCCGGCGGAAACGCGAGACGCGCTGACCTTTGC
>JAPYQV010000258.1 GCA_029937205.1 Alphaproteobacteria bacterium | reverse complement strand
GCGGTGTTCCGAATTTCGACGTAAATACAAGGCCTGTGTCCTACCATTTCTTTCCGGCGAGAAGGCGCTCCTGTATCTGTCTTAGGCTGACTGGCCTCTCCATCATGTTTGGCCTCAGCTTCGCGATCTCCATATATCTGGCGAGTCCTGATTTATCACTTGCTTTTGCAGCATAACCGAGACATTTGGTATCGGGGATTCAAATTCTGTTGTCCGCAAGAACGTGGGAGTTCGAGTCTCCCCAAGGGCACAAATTTTCCGCGGTTATTTGAAATGAACCAATACATGGCTGACCGCGGCGTGGATCAAACCCGCATCACGATCGAATCCGAGTACCGCAACACTTTCGAGAACGCGGGGCATGGTCGAGACATCGTGAACCCGGAACCAACTCAGACATGCCTGTTGGTAGCCACCGTACGCCACATGCCGCGGGCCGTCGCGTGGTTTAGGAACGCCGTTTGGAACGAGGTTGCGGTCCCGACCGGCCCGCTCGCCTCTGAAACTCTTCGGTCGCTCGGGAGGATCCATCTGTGTCGGGGCATCGGCCTTCGCGGCGCCGCGCTGCATCAGCACCTAGGGCTCCTCGCCTATCGTTTGAATGGCCGCACCGCGACAGTGTGGCTGGCGGCATAGGCCTGCTTCCATTGTCCAAAATGGCCCAACCCGAGCTAACGGTTATCACCCCCACGTACAACGAGCGCGAGGCCATCGTTGACGTTCTGCGGGACCTATCAGAAGCCCTGCGGGACGTCGAGACGGAATTCGTAGTCGTCGATGACAACAGCCCCGACGGCACGGCCGACGCCGTGCGCGAGGCGTTCGCTGGCGACGCGAGCGTCCGCGTCATCGTTCGGACGCAAATCCGCGGGCTTGCTCTTTCGATCCGCGAAGGCATCGAGGCGTCGACGGGGCATTTTCTCTTGGTGATGGATTCGGACGGCAATCATTCGCCGGCGGACGCTCATACGATGTACCAGATATGCCGGCTCGTGGACGTGGTAGTCGGATCGCGGTTCGTTTATGGCGGCGGCATGGCGGACCGGCGCCGCTATTTCGCTAGCTACACCTACAACCTCTTCATGCGTTTCATGATCGGCACCCAGATCGACGACAACTTGAGTGGATTTTTCTGCATTCGCCGCGACCGGCTTATGAAGTTTGACTTCGATAAGATATTTTGGGGCTACGGCGATTACTTTTTTCGTCTGCTAAAATTCGTGCAACGGGACAAGTTACGGCTTGTCGAACTTCCGGTTTTTTATGGACCGCGGCGCGGCGGCACGTCGAAAACCGCAATATTAAATATTCTCGTTCTCTACACCTGGGAAGTTTTTAAGCTCTCGTTTTGGCGCATAACCGGCCGGTGGTAAGCCGTCACCTCGCGCCGACGGAAAATTCGTAGAGATTGCACTCGAGGCCGCCAAGGTCCGTTACCCCAGCCGGCGTGCCGCCATGGGCACGATAGAAGCTCATAGAGGCCTCGTTGCGGGCCTCTCCAACAACCTTGAAACGATCGACGTGCCGTTCGGCGAATTCATTGCAGAGCCTGGCGAACAGCGCATGGCCCACACCGCCGCGCTGCATGTCGGGGCGCACGGCTAGGCTCAACAGTTCCGCTTTCGGCAAGTTGTTTGTGGCCGAGCCGCCAACCATGTGCCGCCGGATTGAAACGATGCGGCGCAAGACGCTTGGGTTCGCCACGCGAAAGGCGAGGTGACCCACAACGGTCTGGATCCCTCGTTTCATTACGAATGTCCTGTAGAAAGATTTCGTATCGATCGCCCCGGATACGAACCCAATGACATCCTTGTCCTGGACCGCGGCAAAGAGGAAAGCGTCCGAAGAACTCGCAAGATAGCGGTAGAAACCACTGAGGAACGAGGTGCCGAGCAACGCCAACAGTCCGGCCTCGAGCAGCGATTCATGAAGCCGTGCGACGGATCGATAGTCGTCCTTGGCCGACCCTGCCGTCATGCGAAGCACGCGAAATCCGCTAGGCGCCGGGGTGCCGGTTGGTGCCGTCACGCTTCGGCCGCCGCGCGCCGCAATTGACTATTGGCCTCCGCCGGCGCGAGGGCGAAGAAGAACAAACCACACTCTTCGCTTGACACTCCCGTCTCAAACACCTTGATCGCTGCACCGGCCAAGCCAGTTATGAGCGGTGCAGTCAGCCTTCGCAAACGCGGCGACAGAATGAGACGCCCCAACAGTCTCTTCCAAATCATCGACGGCACGGCGAATGGCATCATGACGTCGTCAAAGGTACACATGGCAGGAGCACCATAGGGTATGTGCTCGACAACCGTGAAGCCGAACCGTTCAAAGAGGTCCGTCCAACCCTGCTTATCGTAGGCGTGATAGTGGGCCCAGAATCGGTTGTAGAAACGCCGGTAGCCGAGGTTGGCCGCGGCCATGCCAAAGCGCTGGAACAACCGCGCGGGCAACGAATAGTGCTCAAACCTCTCCGAAGGCACCGTGACATAAAATAGGCCATCCTCCGCAAGCAAGCGTTTGGCTTCCCGGAGAACCGGCTCAATGTCCGCAATGTGCTCGAGAACGCTATTGCTCATGATCGTTCGGAAGTGGGCGTCGGGTTTTGGAATTTGGTCGGCCGAGCAGACCAGCAGCTCCGAATAACTGCCACAGCCGCGGGCGGCCGCTATTTCCTTTGCGTCTGGATCGACGCCTACATCGACGCGGTCAAGGAAGAGCACATGGGCGAACACGCCGTTTCCGCATCCGACAACAAGAACCGGCCTTTGGAATACACACTGCGAGAGAATTTCGCATTCCAACGACCGCTCAGCAGCAAGCGCTGTCGGCGCATGCAAAAGATACCGCTTCAAAAAAGGCCCCTTGATGCGGAGCACCGCTGGCGGTGCCGCCGGATTGCCCCCGATATCTCCTTGATGCCCCGGCACCGGCCTACCCCCGGGCCAAGCCGGAGCCCGTGATACACGCCCGAAACGTATCAACGACCCGCTCAATGGCCGCGGCGTCTAATCCCGGGTAGATCGGCAAGCAAATGATATTGCGTGAGATTTCATCGGCCACCGCCAGCGGGCCGCAATCGTAAAGCGGCATGGCGCCCGGCGTGTAGAACCCGGGGCGCGTCTCGATGCCGGCGTCCGCCATGCGCTGCATGAGCCGGTCGCGATCGATGTTGAAACCCGGTTCCAGCATCACGGGCATCGCCCATACAACGGGCTCTACGCCGTCGGGAAAGGACTGCATCCGGACTTGCGGCAGTGGGTCCAGCGCCGCCACGTACTGGCGGTAAATTTGTTCCCGTTCGCGGCAAAATTCGTCCTTGCGTGCGAGCTGGGCGCAGGCGATCGCCGCTTGCACGTTTGTCAGGCGAAAGTTGTGACCGACGGCATCGTGCCAATATTTTCGCGTCCGGCTGGTTCCGTGATCACGAAGCTGCCGCAGTGTGTCGAAAATGTCAGGGTCATCGGTGACGACAAATCCGCCTTCGCCGGAGGTGATCGTTTTCGCGGCGTGGAAGCTAAAACAACCTATGTCGCCGATCGATCCGGCGTAGCGGCCGGACTGCCGCGAAAATATCGCCTCCGCCGCGTCCTCAATGACGGCAATTCCGTGATCCCGCGCAATGGAACAGATGGGTTCCATGGCCGCCATGTTGCCGTAGATATGAACGGGAATGACGGCGCGGGTCTTTGGCGTAATCTTCCGCGCGGCGTCTTGGGGGTCGAGACACCAGCCGCCGGCATCTACGTCGGCAAACACCGGAACAGCACCCACCGCCAGCACCATGTTGACCGGAGCCATAAAGGTGAAACCCGGCACGATAACTTCGTCTCCGGGACCAATGCCGGCACCGAGCAGCGCAAGGTGTAATGCGGCCGTACCGCTGCTGACCGCGATGCCGTGTGCGACGCCCAGCAGTGCTGCCAAGTCGCGCTCCAACTGGTCAACGTAAGGGCCGCCGGAAATCCACGTGGACTCCAAAGCGTCCACGACCGCCGCCGTCTCCGCTGCGCCCAGACTCGGCCGCGCCCAAGGGATGAACGGCTGTGAGCGAGAGACCACTACGTGTAACCGCCGTTGTTGGTGTCATGGGGCCGCGTCGCCGGTAAAAAGCCTTAACTGAGATGAACACGGCGGTCAATCGGCGCCGGTTCGCCCATGATACAAACTAGGCCGACTCCAAATCAAAATGCCGTTAATATAATTGGCGGCGAGCGAACGGAACAAGAGGACCGGCAATACCATGAGCGACAAAGTCGCCCTTATCTTTGGCGTCACCGGGCAAGACGGTGCCTACCTATCGGATTTTCTTCTCGCGAAGGGATACCAGGTCCACGGCGTGAAACGTCGAAGCTCGTCGTTCAACACTCAACGCATCGATCACATATATGCCGACCCGATCGCAGAGCCGACTCGTTTTCTGGCCCACTTTGGCGACGTGACCGACACCTCCAACGTCATCCGCATCGTCCAGGAAACTCAACCCACCGAGATCTATAACTTGGCCGCACAAAGCCACGTCCAAGTGAGCTTCGAGACGCCGGAGTACACGGCCGACGGTAACGCCATCGGTGCCCTTAGAATACTCGAGGCCGTACGGATCCTCGGGATCGCTGACCGTGTGCGTTTCTTCCAAGCGTCGACGTCAGAACTTTTCGGCGATGCCAAAGCGCCGCAGAATGAAACGACGCGCTTTCAACCGAGCAGCCCCTACGCGACGGCCAAACTCTATGGCTATTGGATCACGGTCAATTACCGCGAGGCGTACGGTGTGCAAGCCTCCAACGGGATCATGTTCAATCACGAAAGTCCGTTGCGCGGCGAGACCTTTGTGACACGAAAGATCGCCCGGGCCGTTGCGGCGATCGAGGCGACGCGGCAGAAAACACTCTACCTCGGCAATTTGGAATCCAAACGCGATTGGGGCTACGCGCCGGAATACGTCGAAGGCATGTGGATGATCTTGCAGCAATCTGAACCGGGGGACTATGTCTTGGCCACTGGAGAAACGCATAC
>JAPYQV010000257.1 GCA_029937205.1 Alphaproteobacteria bacterium | reverse complement strand
CCCTCAAAGTGCATCTGGAATCGGCAGCGAAAAATCTTTCGGCAATGCCGCCGAGCGGCAAATTTCGTCTTGCCATCGATCGCGTCTTCAGCTTAACCGGCGCCGGCCTGGTGGTCACCGGCAGCGTCCATTCCGGCCAGGCAGCGGTGGGCGACCGGCTGCTGCTCGCGCCTTCCGGAGCGGAAGTGCGGGTGCGCACCATTCATGTGCATGACCAACCAGCCGAGGCCGCACAACACGGCGTGCGCGCGGCGTTTAATCTCGCCGGGCCGGGCGCGCGCAAGAGCGATATCCGGCGCGGCGATTGGCTCGTCCATCCCGACGCCCACGCCACCAGCCGGCGCATCGATGCGCGCATTCGCGTATTGCCCGGCGAGACCAAACCGCTCAAGCACGAAACGCCGGCGCACTTGCATCTTGGCGCCCTCGAAACACCGTGCCGCATCGCCATCTTGGAGGGCCGGGAAATCGCGCCGGGCGAGAGCGCCCTGGTGCAGATCATCAGCGAGCGCGCCATCACCGCGCACGCGCGCGACCGCCTAATCCTGCGCGACCAATCGGCGCGCCGCACCCTGGCCGGCGGTCAGGTTATCGATCCGTTCGGTCCAGAGCGGGGCCGCGCGCGCGAGGGACGCCGCGCCGTTTTACAGGCGATGTCCGAAACAACATCCGCGAATGTGCTCGCCGCGCTATTACCGTTATCGCCGGGTGGCCTCGATCTCGCGCGCTTCCAATTGGTCGCCAATCTGAATGCGGATGAAAGTGCGGCTCTCTTTTCCGAAGCGGATATGGTGACCGCCGGCAATGCCGCTTCATTGGCCGGCATGGCGCCGGATCACTGGGACAGGCTGCGCCAGGGCATTGTTGAAGCCCTGGCGGCCTGGCACGAAACAAGTCCGGAGACGCTCGGCCCCAACGAGTTCGAACTGCGCCGCGGCTTTGCCGAACGGCCGCTGACGCAGCTCTTCAACGCCGCCATCACGGCATTGATCGAGAGCGGCGAGGTGCGGCGCGCCGGCACCATCCTCCACCTGCCGGATCACAAGGCCGAACTGGCGGCAAACGACCGCGATCTGTGGCTACGCATCGAACCGCTGTTGCAAGCCGGCGAACTGCGCCCGCCGATCGTGCGCGAAATCGCGCCGGCCCTCGATATAGAATTCGAAGCGGTCGAGCGCATGTTAAAACGCGCCGCCGCCCTCGGCCTCATCGTCCAGGTTTCGAGAAACCGCTTTTTCCTGCCCGCTGCGCTCCGCCGCCTGGCCGAAATCGCCGAGCAATTGGCCGCCGAGAGCGAGGACGGCCTATTCCTCGCTGCCGAATACCGCGACCGCTCGGGCATCGGCCGCAACCTCGCCATCGAACTCCTCGAATATTTCGACCGCACCGGCCTCACCCGCCGCATCGGCACCGGCCGGCGCATTCTGGGCTCGGCGGTAGCGCTATTTGGTGCAGGCACGGCTTGATTGCGGCGGCGGCGATGCATAGCATTCGCGCCACGAGGCTTATGGAGGAGGATCGCACCCCGGTGGGGCGCCCGGACTTCAAATCCGGTGAGGCGCGTGCGACGTGCCTGGTGGGTTCGACCCCCACCCTCTTCCGCCATACTTAACACCATTGTGACGCGGAACCGCACGTCTTGATGTTTGGCAGCCTCTGCCAACATGTATAAGATCAGGCAGGGCTATCGGAGGAGGCAATCCATGAGTGACACTGCGATCGTCGATGCGGCAGCATTGCGCGAAGACGTTAAAGATAAATACCGGGCGGTAGCCGCCGATCCCCGTGGCACATTTCATTTCCATACCGGGCGGCCGCTGGCCAAGCGGCTTGGCTATCACGATGCCGTGGTCGATCCGCTGCCCGATGCGGCGGTGGAATCCTTCGCCGGTGTCGGCAATCCGTTCGAACTGAGAACGCTTGAGGCCGGCGAAAAAGTGATCGATATGGGCTCGGGCGCGGGTTTCGATTGTTTTATCGCTGCTTCCCAGGTTGGCGCTGGCGGCCAAGTGATCGGCATCGACATGACGGAAGAGATGCTGACCAAATCGCGCGCCACGGCCAAATCGATGGGCGCCGACAATGTCGAATTCCGCGAAGGTTTGGTGGAAGAGATGCCGATCGAGGATGGCTGGGCCGATGTGGTGATCTCCAACGGGGTGATCAATCTCTGCTCGGACAAGCAACAGGCCTTTGGCGAAATCATGCGGGTGCTGCGCCCTGGCGGGACGCTGCAGTTCGCCGATATCGCCAACGGCAAGCCGGTGCCCGCTTCGGCACTCGCCGACATCAACCTCTGGACATCCTGAATTGCCGAAGGCCTGCCGTGTGCAGGCTGGCGCAAGATGATGGAAGACATGGGCTTCGCCGATATCGAGATCGGCCCGCCCGTGGACACGTTCGGCGGGGCCAACGGCGAGCCCAACGCGCGCGCCCTCGAAGTCTTTGGCTACGCCTTCCGCGCGGTGAAGCCGGCATAAATATGGGAGCAGGTCATGTCGGATAGTGAACCTATCCGCCTGACCGAGCTTTCCCATGGTGGCGGCTGCGGCTGCAAAATCGCGCCGGCAGTGCTCAAGGATATCCTCGCCGATCTACCCCCCGCCTTCGCCGATCCGGCATTGCTGGTCGGCAATGAGTCGAGCGACGACGCCGCCGTCTACCAGATCGACGGTGACCAGGCGGTTGTTGCCACCACTGATTTTTTCATGCCGATTGTCGACGACCCGTTCGATTTCGGCCGTATTGCCGCGACCAACGCGCTTTCCGATGTTTATGCCATCGGCGCTCGGCCGATCATGGCGTTGGCGATTGTCGGCATGCCGATCGACAAACTGCCGGTGGCGGTGATCCAACAGATCCTCGCTGGTGGCGTCGCTGCCTGCACTGCCGCCGGGATCGCCATCGCCGGCGGTCATTCGATTGACGCACCGGAGCCGATCTATGGCCTCGCCGCCATGGGCCTGGTGGCGCCCGAGCGCATCAAGCGCAACAACACCGCCAAAGCCGGCGACGTGCTGATCCTCGGCAAGCCGCTTGGCATCGGCATTTTGAGCGGCGCCCTGCAACGCGGCGAGCTTGATGCGGCGGGCTATGCGGAAATGCTGGAAACGACGACCCAGCTCAACAAGATCGGCACCGCGTTGGGTGAAATCGACGCGGTGCACGCCATGACCGATGTCACCGGCTTCGGCCTCCTCGGACATCTCCTCGAAATGTGCCGCGGCAGCGGCCTCGCCGCTTCTGTTGCGCTGGACGCGCTGCCGATCCTGCCGACCGCGCACCGCCTCGCAAAGGCAGGCGCCGGCACCGGCGCGGCAACACGCAACTGGGCGAGCTACGGCCACGAAGTGCGCTTGCCGGAAGATATCATCGCCTGGGGCCAAAGCATGCTGTGCGACCCGCAGACCAGCGGCGGCCTCCTGGTCGCCTGCGCGCCCGGTGAAGCGGATTCAGTGCTCGGCCAATTTCACGATAGCGGCTTTGCATCCGCCGCGCGGATCGGCGAAATGATGGCCGGCGAAGCGGAAGTCGGGGTATTGTCCGGCACCACAGAATCATAAGATTCATCAGACGCATATCAAAAGGAGATCGCATGGCACGACTGGAAGACATCGACCCAATCATGCGCCAGGAATTGATCGACCTGGACTGCCCGGCGTTTGACAATGATCCCTGGGTGAAAGCGCCGGCGTTGGCGGATGCCCGGGTTGCGGTGATCTCGACGGCCGGGTTGCAACGGCGCGGCGACCGGCCGTTCGATCTCGGTGCCGCGGATTATCGCGTCATACGGGGCGAGACCGTGGCCGAGGATTTGATCATGAGCCACGTCTCGACCAATTTCGACCGTGCCGGCTATCAGCAGGACATGAACGTCTGTTTCCCCATCGACCGGCTGAATGAGCTGGCCGAGGAAGGCGTGATCGGCTCGGTGGCGAAATATCATTACTCCTTCATGGGCGCGACCGCGCCTGAGGATATGGAAGCGCCGACGCGCCAATTGGCCGGCCTGTTGAAAGCCGATGATGTCAACGCGGTTGTGCTCGTCCCGATCTGACCCTATTGCACGCGCGCCGTGGGCGGGCTGGCACATTATTTGGAGCAGGACGGCCTGGCGACGACACAGATCAGCCTGATTCGTCTGCACAGCGAGAAGATTCGCCCGCCGCGCGCCCTCTGGGTACCGTTCGAGCTCGGCCGCCCGTTCGGCCCGCCGAACGACACTCCCTTTCAACGCCGTGTGTTGATGGCGACGCTGGCTTTGCTGGAGGCCGCGAGCGGCCCGGTGCTGGAGGATTACCCGGAGGAAGCGGCCAAGGCGACGGAAGATGAGATGGAGGGCTGGGTGTGCCCGATCAATCTCAGCCCGCCGGCTCAGGATGGCGTGGCGCCGGACCATGCGATCGACAACGAGATGAAGAGCCTCATGCCGTGGTACGATCTGGCCATGGAACAGCGCGGCCGCTCCAATCTCGGCGCCAGCGGCCTCAGCCTGGAACAGGCGCGCGACGTGGTGCTGTCGTTTACGGCAAACGCGCCCGAGAAAGCGCCGATCACGGGAATCTCCAAAGCCGAAGGTTTGCGCCTCGCGGTGGATGACATCAAAACCTTCTATGTCGACGCCGCCACAGCCCAGCCCGGCAAAGCTTCGGGCAGCGACGTGCAGGATTGGTTTTGGCGCGAGACGGCGTTTGCCAATATGCTCCAGAATTTGCGAAAAGATCTAATGGTGAGCGCCGATGAAGAGCTGGCACTGATTGCGGCATGGTTTCTCGTGCCGTCTTCTCATTTGCTCGAGGAAAGCTTTTATAGCTAGATAAATTCTGATCTAATTCATATAGTTAAACGAATTCGTTCAAACGCTACGAGAACCCGCCATGCAATGGATTAAATCCTACAAAATGGACCAGCCGGCGATTTGCGACCGCCTCATCGCCGGCTTCAAGATGGCCCGGGAGTTGGGTTTTGCCCATGCCGGCATCAGCGCCAAAGGCGTCGACAAGGAGTGGAAGGATTCCGAAGACGTCAGCCTCAACTGCTTGCCGATCGAAATTTACACGGAAGCCGTCCGCGCCTATCG
>JAPYQV010000256.1 GCA_029937205.1 Alphaproteobacteria bacterium | reverse complement strand
TGGTAGAGCATCGCATTCGTAATGCGGGGGTCGGGTGTTCGAGTCACCCAGGCGGCACCACGTTTATTATGGGCCTCGCCCCCGGCAAAGATAATCAAAACCACCCGCCCCAGGAGATCAGCTTTATGAAAGTCGGCGCTTTTCTCATGCCGAATCACCCGCCGGAACGGGATTTCGCCGAGGGCCATTATCACAACCTCGATACGCTTGAATATTATGACCAGATCGGCTTCGAGGAAGCCTGGATCGGCTGTCATTACACCGTGCCACGCGAGCCCAACCCGGCGCCCGATCTCTTGGTCGCGCAAGCGCTATTAAAGACCAAGAACCTGCGTGTCTCACCGGGCGGCTACATGCTGCCCTATCATCATCCGGCGGAGCTCGCCCACCGCATCGCCTGGCTCGATCATATTTCGCAAGGCCGCTGCTATATCGGCATCGGCTCGGGCTCTATTCCGACCGATTGGGGATTGTTCAATATCGACGGCTTCAGCGGCGAGAACCGGGAGATGACGGAAGAGGCGCTCGATATCATGATTCGCTTTTGGCAGAGCGACGGCGAATTCGACTATGAAGGCAAATATTGGAAGGGCAAGCGCCCGCCGGACGATCCCGAGGGTCTGTACAAATTCCACATCAAGCCCTTCACCAAGCCCTATCCGCAGCTCGCCATCGCCGGCTTCAGCCCCAATTCGCCAACCCTCGAGCTCGCCGGCAAGAACGGCTACATCCCGCTTAGCCTCAGTTTCGGCAACACCTATCTGAGCGGCCATTGGGCGGCGGTCGAGAAAGGTGCGGCGGAGACGGGGCGCGAGCCAAGCCGCGAGATCTGGCGCATCGGGCGCGACGTTTACGTCGCCGATACGGACGCGGAAGCGCAACGTAAAGTGCTGGAAGGCGAGATCGGCGATCAATACCGTAATTTCTGGCTGCCGGTCTTAAACCGCATCGGCATGATCGATACCTGCAAGCACCATCCCGATGTCGCCGATTCCGACGTCACGGTGGAATATATGATGGAGCACAATATGTGCATCGGCAGCCCCGAGACGGTCGAGCGCAAGATCGCCGACATCGTCGCCTCCTCGGGCGGCTTCGGTCAGTTGCTGATCACCTCCTACGATCATCTTGACGATATGCAGGGCTGGCGCGAATCAACAAAACGGCTGGCGCAGGAAATTATGCCGAAGTTTTCCCGCCTCGGCCGCTAAGCGCTCTAACGAGAGGGAACCATAAGAATGGTCAAACTGCACACGCCCACCGCCATCGCCGCGCCCGCGTCGCGTTACAGCCACGGCGCCGAGGCCGGCCCCAACGCGCGCTGGCTGCACATCTCGGGCCAGGTCGGCACCAATGCCGACGGCAGCCTCGCTGACGGCATCGAAGCGCAAATCCACTGCGTTTGGAAAAACACCCTGGCCGTGCTGGAAGAAGCCGGCATGGGCGTGAAAGACATCGTCAAGGTGAACACCCTCCTCATGGACCGCGCCCATCTCAAAGTGATGCGCGAGATTAGAGATTCCTATCTCGGCGATCATCCGGCGGCCTCGACCCTGTTCGTCGTCGCCGGACTCGCTGATCCGAATTGGTTGATCGAAATGGAGACCATCGCCGCGCAAGACGCCTAGCCGCCGGCGACCACCGGCAATTCGATACGCGATGACCGTAACCTGTCGTGGAAGACGGTCTGGCTCGCGGTGACCATCTCATCGTCATCGCCGAACGGCTTGCCATTGTTGGGATTGCGGTCGAATTGGGGGAAGTTGCTGCTCGACACCTCGACCCGGATGCGGTGCCCGGCTTCGAAGCGGTGACAGGCCATGCCGACGGAGATGGCGAATTCGTAAATCCGGTCCGGCTCCAGCATGACTTCGTGTTCGAGGGAGTCGCGGTAGCGCGCGCGGATGATGCCCTCGGTGATATTGATGGCGCGCCCGTCCGGCCACACATCGCAGAGCTTGACGGTGAAGTCGGTATCGACCGCCGAGCTTGCGGCATGGAGAATCGTGTTCACCTTGCCGGCGACGAAGAGCGGCGCGTCCAGCACCTCGGACGTATAGACCAGCACATCGTTGCGGTATTCGACCTGGCGCTGATCCGCTGGGCCCATGGGCGCGCGATCGGGCAGGCAGCAGGAATGGCCGCCCAGGCTTTCGACCGGCGCCTCGGGGCTAAAGATGAAGAAGTCTGCGTCCTCGTCGCCGGGCGCTTGGGGAGAGAGCGTGCCGTCGCCCGAGAGCGAGTTGGCCCGCCCGGCGCTATGCAGGTACCAACTCTCAGCCACGGTGCCAGCGAGCGGCCAGGCATCGTAATCGCGCCATTCATTGGCGCCGGTGACGAAGATGCGCACCATGGGCAACGCGTCGAGCCTACTGCGATCCCCTTTTAGCTGGGCGTCGAACCAGGCGATTTGATAGTCATCGACAATATTGCGCGCCGCATGGCCAAAATCCATGCAGCCGACCTGCTGGGTCCAGGGAATGTGAAACCATGGGCCGACCAGCAGACGATGCTCCGCTCTGCCGGCCGCCGACAGCGCCTCGTAACTCTCGATCGTCTTGGTGATGAACGTGTCATACCAGCCGCTGACATGGAGGCAGGGAATGTCTATGTCGTCCAGGCGCGCCGGCAAATCCCATTCCTGCCAATAATCGCCTTTGCCGGGATGATCGAGATAATCGGCGATAAAGGGCAGCGAATCGGGCTCGGTGAAGAACGGCGTGTCCCTCAACGGCGAGCCGGGGTGCCACTTGCCGGATAATTGATCGGCCGGCACGACTTGTGCCAGCGCCACGTTATCGCCCTTTCGAATCGCAGCATCCGCCGCGATGATCACGGCCCATTGCGCCAACGCCGCCAGCGACAAGGCGCCGCCGACATAGACAAAGCCGTCATGCATGCCGGACGGATAGAAAGCCGGGATGGCGGTTTTCAGCGCCGGCGGGCCGAGTTCGGCGGCGAGCAATTGATTGATGCCAGGAATGGAGAAGCCGTAGCTCGCGACCTGGCCGTCGCACCAGGGCTGCTGGGCGCACCATTCGATGGTGTCGTAGCCGTCCTCGCCGTCACAGCGAAGCGGATAAAATTCGCCTTCCGAGGCATAGCGCCCGCGCGAATCCTGCACCAATACCGCATAGCCGTGGCGAGCATACCATGCCGGGTGGGCATAGACGTAAGTTTGCGCCGCATCCTTGTTATAGGGAATGCGCAACAGCAGTGCCGGCAGCGCGCCGCTTTTTGCCGGGCGGAAGAGATTGGCGCGCAGCGTCACGCCGTCGCGCATGGTAATGGCGACATTCTGCTCGGCAACGATACCGGCGGCCTCGAAGGCATTCTCTGACATAGATATATTTCCCCGCTGTGGGCCCCTCAGTCTAAATCTGCCGCCGCCCATGTTAACCAATATGCCGCGGAATGAGATCAACTATACGGCGTTCGGCCACGCTATGGTGAGTATCGAGTAGCTCTGGGTGTTAGTCCGCTATTAACGCTCTTGGCGTAGTCTGTGGCGATATGACCCATCAATAGAGCCAATTAATTTCGGTCCACATGTCCAACAATGCCGCACAGTCTCTTCGCGTCATGATCGTCGACGATCAAAAGGCAATGCGCAGCATTATCCGCAATCTGCTGTCCCAGCATGACATTAACCAGATTTCCGAAGCCGTCGACGGCCTGGACGCGATGGAGAATCTAATGGATCGCCGTCAACCCAATCCCGATGTGATCATTTGCGATCTGCACATGGATAAAATGGACGGCATGGAATTCTGCAACAAGGTGCGCCTCAGCAAAATTGACACGATCAAGGCAATTCCGATTCTGATATTAACCGGAGAACGCGACGAGCTGTCGCTCGAAGTGGCCAAACAAGTGGGCGCGACCGCCGTTCTCGGCAAGCCCATATCGGCGCCCGATCTCTGCCAGCACATAGAAAACGCTGTCGGATTCTCCTTTAGCACCTGAATTTTTCTTCATTTTGACGACAGAATGGCGGCTCTCCGGCGCTGCTGTCATGTCATTCATCTCAGGCTTTGGCTGGACAGGCGCAAATCAGCCGCCATATAGTGCGCGCGCACGCCGCGTCGTGCGGCAAAACCTAAGATCAACAGATAGCAGGTAATATGGCGAAGGAAGAATTGCTGGAGTTTTCGGGCACCGTGACGGAGAAACTGCCCGACACGATGTTCCGGGTGAAACTCGAGAACGACCACGAAATTATCGCCCGGCCCGCCGGAAAAATGCGCAAATACCGCATCCGCGTGCTTGTCGGCGACAAAGTCGACGTCGAAATGACGCCCTATGATTTGACCAAGGGTCGCATCACCTTCCGCCATAAATAAGGCGGGCGGGCGTACCGGTTACATCGGCAGCGGTCCTTTCGGGCCGTAAACGCGGAGCGCCTCGGCCACCGTTATGCGGTAATCGGCAAAGAGTTCGTTTTTCCCCAGAGCCTGCGCTTCGCCATGGCCGCTATGCCCGCGCCATGCCGCCACAGCCGCCTCGTCGCGCCAAAACGATATAGAAACGAACCGGCCGGGCGCACCCAGGCTCTCAAAACGCTCGATAGAAATGAATCCATCCTGTTTTTCGAGTTCCGGGCGTAGTTGCTCGGCAATATCGAAATATCGCGGCGCCCCTTCCGGGTGGGGCTGGACTTCAAAAATTACGACAATCATTATACCCTCTCAGCGCTGGATGGAATTGACAGCCTAGCATTGGCCAGGGGGGGGAATCATGTCACATCCGAGATTTGTCGATATTGGCGCCTGCGTGTTTGATGCTTACGGCACTTTGTTCGATTTCAACGCCGCCGCCGCGCGCTTCGAGGGCGAGCTCGACGGCAAGGCGGCGAAGCTCAGCGAAATTTGGCGCATGAAGCAATTGCAATATACCTGGCTGCGCAGCCTGATGGATGATTACGCGGATTTTTGGACGGTGACCGGCGAAGCGCTCGATTATGCGCTCGACGCGGTCGCCATCTCTGACGAATCGATCCGCAGTAAATTACTGAATGCCTATCTCACGCTCGACGCCTATCCGGAAGTTCCGGAAATGCTCGAAAAGCTCAAATCCGCCGGTCTCCTTACCGC
>JAPYQV010000255.1 GCA_029937205.1 Alphaproteobacteria bacterium | reverse complement strand
CGTCCAGGGTGTGGAGTTCGCGGCGCATGATTTTGCCGGTGCTGGTTTTCGGTACGTCGTCGACGAACTGGACCTTGCGCGGGCACTTATAGGCAGCCAGGGATTTGCGGCAGAAATCGATCATATCCTGCTCGATTCTGGTCACGCCTTCTTTGAGGACGATATAGGCCTTGGCAATTTCACCCTTCATCTCGTCGGGCTGTTTGCCCACCGCTGCCAGTGCCACGTCCGGGTGTGCCGCCAGCACCCGTTCGATCTCGGCCGGATAGACGTTGTAGCCGCCGGTCAGGATCATGTCCTTCTTGCGGTCGACGATGAAGACGCAGCCGTCCGCGTCCATGGTGCCGAGATCGCCGCTGTGCAGCCAGCCGTAGGGTTCGACCGTCTCGCGCGTCTTCTCCGCGTCGCCGAAGTACCCCATCATCACAATCGGCCCGCGCACCATCAACTCGCCAACTTCGCCGCGCGGCATGGTTTTGGCGGCATCGTCGGCATCGGCGATGCGGAGTTCGCAATAGGGCATGGCGCAGCCGATCGAGCCGTGCTTGTTGTTGCCGTAAAGCGGGTGGGTCGCGCCCAGCCCGGCGATCTCGGTCATGCCCCAGAGCTCGTAGAGCGCAACATTGAAGCCCTTTTCGACCGCCGCCATGGTTGCCACCGGCATGGTTTGGCCACCGACATAACAGCGCTTCAAACTGCTGAGATCGGCCTCGGCGAAGGCCGGGCTGTTGAGCATGAACATGTACATGGTCGGCACGCCATCGAAAATCGTCGCCTTGTGGGCGGCGATGTCCTCCAGCACCAGGGCGGGATCGAAGACTTTGTGCAGCACCAGTTTGGTGCCGAACATCATCATGCCGGTCATCAGGACATTGGCGTAGACATGCGGGCAGGGCAGGGCAGGGCAGGGCGCTGACCACCACGTCAGCGGGCCCGCGCATGTGCAACTGACTGGTCATGGCACCGTTGAAGATGACCGCCTTGTGCGACTGCATGGCGCCCTTGGGGTGGCCGGTCGTGCCGGATGTATAAGCGATCGTCGAGAGCGCTTCCGGCGCGACGTCGGGCATCGCTGGCGCTGCCGTGTCGCCGGAGATCAGATCATCAAACGAAATCGCGTCCGAAGGCGCCGCGCCAAACGAGATGATTGAAGTGACGTTCGAGCTGTTCTTCACGCCCATAATCCCGGCCACTTTGTCAGCAGATGTGATGATCGCCCGGGCGCCGCAATCCTTGACGACAAATTCGATTTCAACTGGCGTCAGCATGGTGTTGACCGGGTTGATCACCGCGCCGATACGGGCGATGGCGAAGTAACTGACGACCCATTGCCAGGAGTTTGAGGCATAGAGAGTGACCACGTCGCCTTCGCCGATGCCAAGGCCGTGCAGCGCGCCGGCGGTTTTCTCGATTAGCGTGTTGAGCTCGTTAAAGCTATAGGAGGCGCCCTCAAACACCAGCGCCTCGCGATCCTGAAAATTCCGCGCCGCATGCGCCGGAATCTGGCCGATATGATCAAGCATGCTGTTTCCCCAAATACTCAGCCGGGCGCTACGACGTCGCGGATCATTTGGTGGCTGAAGATCTTCGATTCCTCGGTTGCTGCGAGACCAACCGTGACCATTGCCTTGGCCAGATCGCGGTCGGTGATGCCGATGGCCGGTTTGCGCGCGAACTTCTTCGCCATGATCGGCAGAAATATCGCTCGGTAGATGGCGCCCGGCGGTTTGCGCGTGCCCGTCGGGTGGATATAGCCCGGGCGGAAGATGTATTTCCGTGGGAAGCCGGTCGCCTGCAGCATGTTCTCTGCCCGACCCTTGACGCGCGCAAACGGCATGCCCTTGCCGTTGGGTTTTGCCCCCTTGGCGCCGAACAACACGAATACTGCCGCCGGGCTCGCCGCCGACAAAGCATCTGTTAGCGCTTCCTGATAGCCGCAGGTGATCTCCACATAGACCTTCTTCGAAACCTGGCTTTGATAAACACCAAGACAGTGGAAACAGACATCGACACCGGCGAGATCGGACGCCAGCGGTGACAGGTCGAGAAAGTCCTCATGCAGGATTTCGCGCAGCTTGTCATTGTTGAGGCCGCTTTGGCGGCGGCCGATCGAGACGATCTCGCCGACATCCGGGTGCGCCAGCAAATGGTCGAGCACGTGGCGGCCGACCATGCCGCTGGCCCCGGTCAGAAGAACTTTTGCTGGCCCGGCATTATTTTGCATTTTCCACCATCCTGTTTCTCAGCACCACCATCCTGCGGGCGCCGGCAAAGGCGACCGTGGCAAGGAAGATATGCCAGAACGATTAAGTTCCGAAGGGAATTGTCGCACATGCCCTGAGATCGATGCCGGGCTGAGTTCAAGGCGGACGAAATTTGCTGGGAATTGACAATTATCGCCCCTTTCGCGGACCATGGGGCTGAATAGATTCGATGGAAATGGAGGCAGGAATGCCGCGTCTTGAACGCGTGGCCGGCGCCGAGACGAGCGCCGCGGAGGTCAGCGATATTTTGAACCGCGACGGTGCCGTCGTGGTGGAAGGGGCCTTAGGGTCCGACATGCTGAGGGCGCTGAACGCGGATCTCGACCGCTTCGTCGATGATATCGGCGTCGGCATGCGTTATCCGACGACGGACTTCTACGTCGACTTCTATGGCACCAAGACGGTCCGATTTGACGGATTGCCGGCTAAATCGCCCGCCTTCCTCGATGTGATGCAATTGCCGTTGCTGCAGAATATCGCGGACATCCTCTTGAAACCCAATTGCGAGGATTATCTGCTTAACACCGCGCAGCTGATCGAAATCCGGCCGGGCGAAACGGCGCAGTTGATCCACCGCGATGAGGACGCCTGGTCCTACATTCCAAGGACGAAGCCGCAGCCGCAGTTGCAGATCGAGGCGATGTTCGCGCTGAGCGATTTCACCAAGGCGAGCGGCGCGACCTGGGTCGCGCCCGGCAGCCACCTGTGGGATTCCGACCGCGAGCCGGCGCGGCAAGAGATCGTGCAGGCTGAGATGCCGGCGGGGTCGGCGTTATTCTATCTCGGATCGACGCTGCATGGCGGCGGCGCCAACACGACCGAGGATGTGCACCGCCGCGGCATGTTCCTGGGCTACGTCGTCGGCTGGCTCAGGGCCGAAGAGAACATGTTTTTGACCGTGCCGATGGAAGCCGCCAAAACCATGCCGGTCCGGGTGCAGGAATTGTTGGGCTACAAGCCGCATGCCTTCATCGGGGTGGTCGACGTCAGTAGCCCCATGATGCTGTTGCAATAAGCCGCGCGGCCTTCTCAAGAAACCGGCGCCCTGAGGCTTATGTTGAGCCCGACAATGCCGATGACAATCAGCAACACCGAGCCGACCTTGAGCGCCGAGACCGGCTCCTTGAACCAGATGACGCCGATGGCGGCGATCAGCACGGTGCCGGCGCCGGCCCAGATGGCGTAGCTCAAGGAGAGATCGAGCTTCTTGAGGGCAAAAGTAAACGCGGTGAAACTAAGGCCGTAAAAAACGAAGATCAGGACGCTCGGCAGCGTCCGCGTGAAGCCGTCGGAAAACTTCATGCATGTGGTGCCCGCCACCTCCAGCACGATTGCGGTTATCAATAAGGCCCAATGCATCGATGTCTCCTTTTGGCCGGTCCGTAATCGTGCCGACCGGTGCTGCTGTCATGTCCGAAAGAGGAAGGTATAACGAATCCGGCGCCGCGCCTGATGGCGATGGTTACGCCATAAAGCGGTGCGGTCAATCGGCCACGCCGCCGTTTAGCGCGGTTTGTCCGGTGCTGTGGGATGAGTTGATTGCGCGGTCCGCGCCTCGGCTGCCTTGGGTTCCTCACGCCACACCCCGGCGAAGACGAAGAGCCAGAATATGGCGCCACCGACGATAACACCGGTCAGCCCGTAGCCGCCCAGAAGGGCCACTTTGGCGACGATGTTAGCGACAATATCGCCCGGCAGAAATGATACATTTCCGCCGAACAAGGCCTGCATGACGATGCCGATTGCGACCAGCGATAAGCCCGTCTCGATCAACCGCCTAATCCATTTATATACCCTCACATCGAGCATTCGGATCATATCCTTGGCGAGGTTTAAACCGCGATGATACGCCGGTCGGCGAGCGAATCCCAGGCGGTAAGGGTGCCAAGCCGCCAGGAAGTTATGTGGGGCGGGCCCCCGGGAGTCATGTGGGGCGGATGCCCCCGGGAGTCATGTGGAGCGGTCGCGACCGCCCCGCGACCGAGGCTGCGCGGCTGTCTTAGGATTGCGCGCGCGGGAGATAGATTCTGACCGTGGTTCCTTGTCCCGGCGCGCTATCGATGGTCGCGGTTCCGCCGGACTGCTTGGCAAAGCCATAAACCATGCTCAAGCCGAGCCCGGACCCCTTGCCCACATCCTTGGTGGTGAAGAACGGCTCAAAGACGTGCGCGAGCGTTTCACTTGATACACCGTGGCCGGTATCTGACACGCTGAGGACAACATAATTGCCGGACTCAAGATCGGTAGGTGCGCCAGTATGATTGTTTTGCAGAGATATGTTCTCTGTTTTGATGGTAAGTTGCCCGCCGTCCGGCATGGCGTCACGTGCATTGATTGCCAAATTTAATAGGGCGTTTTCCAGTTGCGCGGGGTCGGCGCGGCAAGGCCACAGACCCCCGGTTGCCGCGATGCCTATAACGATCGTTTCGCCCAGTGTGCGCCGCAGCATGTCCGACATCCCGGAAGTCAGACTGGCGAGATCAATGGTTGTGGGCATCAGTGTCTGCTTGCGCGAGAAAGCCAACAGCCGGTGCGTCAAAGCGGCACCGCGCTCGGAGGCTTTCACACCGCGTTCGATCATCTCGAGCGCGGTTCTGTCGCCTGCCACTCGATCGCGGACAAATTCCAGAGTTCCCAATATCACGGTTAGAAGATTGTTGAAGTCATGCGCCACGCCTCCCGTCAGTTGGCCCACGGCTTCCATTTTCTGCGCTTGCTGGAGCTTTTCCTCAGCAAGCTTTCGTTCGGTGATGTCACTTGTCACGCCGTGCCAAACCTTGCCGCCGGGAGATTGAATAGGTTGGGACCGCGCCTTGTTGAAAATAGATCGTATATTCCCGTCGGGGCGGACGATACGGTGC
>JAPYQV010000254.1 GCA_029937205.1 Alphaproteobacteria bacterium | reverse complement strand
GCATGTCATAGACCGCCGGGTCCTCAGCCGGCACCTCGGCCAGGCCAAGCACCAGATCATGCTCGCGCGCCAGCAGCTCAAACCCCTTGCGGATACAGCTCAACATGCCGAGGCCGAGAACATCGATCTTGAGAATGCCGAGCGCATCGAGATCGTCCTTGTCCCATTCGATATTGGTGCGCTCGTCCATCGCCGCGTTCATCACCGGCACCATCTCGGAAAGCGGCCCGCGGGTGATAACGAAACCGCCGACATGCTGTGATAAATGACGTGGAAAACCGATCAACTCGCGGGTCAGGTGGAGGGCCAGCGCGAGGCGGCGGTCGGCCGGGTCGAGACCGACCTCACGCACCCGCGTTGCCATACTGTCCTTGCTTGTATTGCTGCTTGGGCCCCAGTGCCGGAGCGCACTCGAGAGCGCGCCGACCACATCGCCCGAGAGGCCGAGCGCCTTGCCCACTTCGCGCACCGCGCTGCGGCTGCGGTAACTGATCACCGTCGCCGCAATGCCGGCGCGCTCGCGGCCGTATTTTTCATAGATATATTGAATCACCTCCTCGCGCCGCTCATGCTCGAAATCCACATCGATATCGGGCGGCTCATCGCGCGCCGCGCTGACGAAGCGCTCGAACAGGAGATCCATGCGGGCGGGATCGACCGCCGTGATGGTGAGGCAGTAACACACCGCCGAATTGGCCGCCGAGCCGCGCCCCTGGCACAGGATGCCGCGTTCGCGCGCGAAACAGACGATGTCATAAACCGTGAGAAAATAGGGCGCGTAGCCGAGCGAACCGATCAATTCCAACTCGTGAGTAATCTGCGCCCGCATCTTGTCCGTCACGCCGTCCGGCCAGCGCACTTCCGCGCCCTGCCAGGCGAGATGCGCCAGTTCTTCCTGCACCGTGCGCCCGCCGCTCACCGGCGCCGCCGGATATTCATAACGCAGCTCGTCCAGGCTGAAGCGGCAGGCCTCGGCGATCTCCACAGTGCGCGCCACGGCGTTGGCATGACGGACGAACAGGCGCGCCATCTCGGCGCCGCTTTTCAGATGGCGCTCGGCATTGGCCTCAAGGCGCCAGCCGGCAGTGTCGATGGTGCAATGTTCGCGGATGCAGGTCAGCACATCCTGCAGCGCGCGGCGCGCGGGGTCATGGGCGTGCACATCATTGGTGGCGACCAGCGGCGTGCCGCAGCGCTCGGCAATGGCCTCGAGGCGCACCAGACGGCGCGCATCGTCGCCGCGGTAGAGATGATGCGCAGCGAGATAACACGGCGCGGACACATCACCAGCGAAATTCTCAAGCATCGCGGCGAAGGCCGCTTCTTCATGCGCCACCCCATTCGCTGTGGGCGGCAAGGCGATCAGAATTTGCCCGCACGCATGGTTCAACACATCGTCCAAGGTGATCCAGCATTGCCCCTTGGGCGCGCGCCGCTTGCCGACGGTGATCAGGCTGGAGAGGCGGCCATAGGCGGCACGGTCGGTCGGCAGGCAGAGAAAACTCGGGCCGGAATGTTCGTCCGGCGTTTCCAAGCCCGTGGTGAGATCAAGACGGGCGCCCGGAATGAGGCGAACATCGCTTTCCCGCATCGTATTTTTTTTCTGCGCGGCGACGTTCTCTCGCATCGTATTTTTTTTCTGCGCGGCGACGTTCTCCCGCGCAGCAACATGGGCACGCACCACACCGGCCAGGGTGTTGCGGTCGGTCAGCGCCATCGCCACATGGCCGAGCTCCGCCGCCCGCTCGATCAGCTCCTGGGGGTGCGCGGCGCCGCGCAAAAAACTGTAATTGCTCGCCACCTGCAATTCGGCGTAAGCGCTCATGCGTCCCTCACCCAAACAGGCCATGCAGCCACCAGCCGGGGGTCATGCCGGGGCGGTAGAGGGCATCGCGGTAGAGCCAGAAGCGCCGCCCGCGCTCATCCTCGACGCGGTAATAGTCGCGGATCGAATCCGCCTCACCACCAAGCGGCGCGGCACCCTCCGCATGCCACCATTCGGCGGCGATGCGCTCCGGCCCGTCAGCCTTGACCACGCGGTGCAGTATGCGCCGCCAGCGGAACATCACCGGCGGATCGTCCGGCACCATGGCAATCGCCTCGACCGCCTCGGGGCGCGGCAGCAGACGCAGCGGGCGCTGCCGGCCGGCCGGCCAATGGCCCGATTGTGTCTGGGGTATGGCCGCGCTTGCGCAAGCGGACGCGCTGGCAAATATGGCGGCGCGCTCGGGTATATGGCTCGGGAACAGCGCCAGGCGGCGCACATTGCCGAGCCCCAGCCTGCCGCCCAGGCGGTCGATCAGGCGGGCGACCTCCTCGCCACCATCGTCACCCGCCCCACCTTGCTCAAATAGATTTTGCGGCACCATTGGTTGGGAATTAAGCGCCAGCTGAGCAGCAACAAGTGGCTGGGTCAGGCTTGCCGCCAGGGCCACGCTGTCGAAGCCGAAGCCGGCATCGATCTCATCCAACGGCTCAGCAAAGAGGCGCATCAGATGGGCCGGCGCACGTGCCGGCGCGCTGGTGCCGACCGCGATACGCTCGACCTTGCCGTCGCCGCGATAGAGGCAGAGCTCGAGCCGCCGCGCGCCCTCCCCCGCCGCCGTTAACAGACCCTCCAATTGATCGAGCAGGCGGCGCACCGTGGCGGCGATGGCCTCGCGGCTGGCAATCGGCTCGGCGAAATCCTGGCGCACGCGCCGGGCGGCGACCGGGCGGCGCGGCGACAGCGGCTCATCCGCGCGCCCAAGCGCCTGATCCAGACGGCGCATCACACCATCGCCGAAACGCCGCGCCAGGGCACCGCGCGGAATGCCGTAAAGATCGCCGATGGCACGAAAACCAAGGCGCTCCAGCCCGTCCGCCTCGGCAGCGCCAAGCCTGAGGCCGCCGAGTGGCAATTTCGCCAGGGCGGCACGTGTCTTGCCCGATGCGACCACGCGCCCGTTTTTTGCGGCGCCCCGCTTTGTCGCGCCATAGCGCGAGACAGCCCACGCCGCGCCAGGGGTATCGGCTATGGCCGCGCAGGCGGTGAAGTCAAAACGCGCCAAGTGGCGCAACATATCCTCCAGGAGAGCGGCCTCGCCGCCGAAGAGATGGGCGCAGCCGGTGATATCGAGCCAGAGGCCGTGGCTGGCACCGAGCACCGCGTCCGGCCCGGCCGTATCGAGCGAGACCCACGGCGTCCAGCGGCCGCACCAATCGGCCAAGGCCGCGAGCGCCGCCATATCCGCCTGGCCCGCGGCCGGCACAACGCGCAAATCCGGCAGGCGCGCCCGCGCATCGGCCAAGGGCAGGCCCGGCGCGATGCCCGCTGCTGCTTCTGCCGCCCGGTTCGCCGCCGCCACACGCATGATAGTATCGCCGCCATCATGGCCGGCAGCGCCGACACGGTCAGCGCCAGCATGGCGACCGCCATCACAAACCGTGACCAGTGGCTCAGATCGCCAGTTGGGCTGCCGCCGGCTTAACCGATCGGTCGGAAAGCGGGGCAGCCAAAGTGAAATTACCCGTCTCATGATGCCATTCCACACGCCATTCTGCAGGTGCGGCGCCGCGGCAACGGCGCAATTCGGTCCGCCACCGTACTTGCCCCGGACCAAGCCAACGCTGTTCCGCCTCAGCTGGCGCCAGACCCGGAACCGGGCCGCTCGGCGCCGCGCGCACATGCCAACGGGACAGTGCCGCACTGGGCGCTTCGGTGTTTTCTGCGGTGTTCTCTGCGCTATTCTCCGATGCCGTATCCGATTGCTCGCTCTCCACAGAAGTGGTGCGCAAAAGAAAACAGCTAACGCCGCTTTTCTCCGCCGCGAGCTGCAAACGGCGGCTTGCGGTCAGCCCGACCGCCGCCGCTTCCACCTCGCCCACCACGGCCACAAGACGCGGGCAGGACAATCCTTCGCGCATGGCCCAGAGCACATCCCGGCCGTGCCGCGCGCCGAGCACGATCAGGCGCGACGGATCGAGGCCGAGGCCAGCCAGGCCCGGGGCATAAATATTGCCGGCCTCGTATGCCGCGCCGAGGCGCCGGCACCACAGCACCGCGCCCGGCGCACGGGCGACGAGGCGGGCCAGCAAGGCGCTGACGAAACCGAGCGCCGCGCCATCGCGCGCCGGGCCGGAAATCTCATGCAACGCGCCCAGCGCCAGGCCGTCCCACGGCAAGGCAGCGTCGATCTCCGGCACGCCGAACGGCAAGGCCCGCTGCGCACCACCCGATTGCGCACCACCCGGCTTCTGATCGCCAACGCCGGCACGCTCCAGGGCGTCGATGCGGCGGCGCAACTCAGCCACTTTGGCGCCTGGAGCGGCAATATTGGAAGAAACAGCGCTCGGAGGCATATTAATGTTCTCATTGTGTTCTTTCTAAATTTAAGCACAGTGGAACACCCTGTCAAGCGCCCAGGGAGGGCAAATCCACGCTGCGGCGGTAAAAGATATGCGCCATTGAAAGGAAAAATTAATCAATTGAATTTACTAGCTGTACGGCGCTACGCCGATTGGTGGAGCGCTTTACTGATAATTACACTTAGGTGATACCTATGGCTGCCAAGGCGAAGACCGCCAGCAAACCGGCAAAGCGCAAAACGACGACCGCGCGGCGCACATCCACTGCTGCGAAACGCAAGACAGCGACACGCAGCGCATCCGCTCGGACGCGGACGACTGCCAAGAAGGCTGTGAAGAAGACCGCCGCCAAAAAACCCGCCAAGCGCAAAACATCAGCCAAACGTCGTGTCAGCGCTAAGACGTTGCGGAAAATGCCGGTGAAGGACGCCCGCTTCAACGGCTCCCTGCAAAGCGCCCACGCCTAAAGGGCAAGAGCATATTCGAAGGTGGGGCGCTCCAACCGGGCGCCCCATTTTTTTACCCGCCGCATTCCAACGCTATGCTTGCCCACGATTGCGGCCGGGGGCCAAGCGCCCTAACGTCTCCCCGACGCAACCCATTCCGGGGCAAATGACATGCGGCCCGACCTGCAGATCTATCGCTACGCCCTGATCAATTTGATTGCCTTCGCGCTGCTCGGTATCGCCGCGCTGAAAGGCTGGGTCGCCAAGTTGCTCGCCACCGACGTGACCGATCTGGTGATCGTCATGTTCGCCGTATTCCTGGTTGGTCTCTTATACAC
>JAPYQV010000253.1 GCA_029937205.1 Alphaproteobacteria bacterium | reverse complement strand
CTTCGACGGAGAGTGCATCGCAGTATTCACTTTCGTGACGCGCGTCCCAGATGCGGGCGAAGGAGCGCGCGGCGTTGCGGAACGCCGGATGGCTGGTAACGTCATGCACAGTTTCGCTGCCGATACGGATGGTGCGTCCATCGCGCAGGCTTTCGAGATATTCCTCACCGTTCATCAACATCTGGGTGTTCCTTTCTCTTGGCCGCTGCTTTGTTCCGTGCACAGGGGAGACAGAAATGACGTTCGATATGCCGGCCAGCCATCATTTCAAACTCACGGCGGAATGTCCCACCCATTCGCGCACCGATGCGTCGGCGCGCCATCATACGGTGGTGATCGATGAACCGGAAATTCGTGGCGGCACGGATGCGGCGGCGACGCCGCTTGAGACCATGCTGTCGTCCTATCTCGCCTGTTTGAATGTGATTTCCCACTTGATCGCCGATGAAATGGGCATCCGGCTCGACGATATGTCGATGGCGCTCGATGCCGAGTTCGACACCAATGGCGTCTCGACCCAGACGCCGACCACTTTGCCGTTTCCCAAAATCAACTTGACCGTGAATGTATCGAGCGACGCCAACGACACGCAGTTGGCGCAGTTGCAGTCTGATCTTTACCTGCGCTGCCCGGTGACGGTGATCTTCACCCAGGCCGGCTGCAACATCGCCTCGACCTGGAACGTGACGAAGATTTAGGCGTTCGTGCGCGCCGCTTCTGTCGCCGCCACATCGATGGCGAGATCGTCATTCTCTGCGCTGCCGCTTAACACCACGCCATAGATATCCCGCGCGCGCTCGATGGTTTCCCAGCGCCGCTCGACATCCTTTAGCACCCGCGCGGGCTCGCGCTCGAGCGGGCTGCCATAGCCGCCGCCGCCGGCCTCGAAGCCGCGCACGAATTCGCCCGCCTGCAATTCGAACTGCACCACGTTGGGCAATTTGGTTTCGTCGCCATTGGCGCTCACTTTCCACTGCGCCGCCGGCGCCCCATCAAGCCCGCCGCGCACGCCGCGTGCCGGGTTGATCTGGCAATCGGAGGGAATGATGACCGTCATCGGGTCGACGCGCGGACCGTAAATCACCTCCGTGGCCGGTGCGCCGCGCAGGCGCCCGGCACCGCCGCTGGCGGCCATCAGGCGAATGCTGTCAATGTGAATGGGGTGCTTGATTTCGTCGAGTTCGATGCTGTCGCGGTACATCAGGCCGGCGACCACGGGCAGGCCGTAGGTCACCCAGCCGTCGGCTTGCGGGCTGGCAGGTCCGCCATTCACCGCGGTCATGAGCTGGTTGATATAGGGTTCGCCACCCCGCCTGAAATCATTGCCGGAGATAACCGCGAAACCCGCCGCCATGGCACTGCCGCCTTCGGCCAGGCCGTGGCCGTCGCCCAACTGGGCGAAAGCGGATTGGGTGAGATTGACCAGTCGGTCGGCGACATTGGTGGTCGCCATGGAGGCGCTGTGGGGAAAGCTTGGGCGGCCGACCACGCAGCCGTCGCGGAGATGCACTTTGATGCGGCGGAACGAGCCGGCATTGTGCGGCAAATCGCCCTCCAGGCTGTGGAACACACCGGCGACCACATTGTTGATGGCGCAGGCCTCGGACTGATTGAGGCCGCAATCGACGCAATCGATATTGTCGCGGAGATCGATTTCGATCATCGCGTTGTCGGGGTCGAGGGTGAGCTCGACCTTGATCGGGATGCCGTCGGGCAGGATCGGCTCGAACGGATCGTGCGCCCCCTCATTGACGATCTTGGCCTTGGGCAGCTGGCGAATGGTCTGCACCATAAGGCGCTCGGAATAATCGAACCACTCTTCGATGAACTGCTTGATTTGATCCTTGCCGTATTTGGCGCACAGTTCCTTGAGCCGCCGTTCGGCGATGCGGGCCGAGCCGAGGGTGGCGAGAAAATCGCCATACCATTGCTCCGGCACGCGGATGCGCCGGCGGCACATGCGGATGATGTCGCCGTTCATTTCATAATTTGCCTGCACCCGGACGCAGGGGAAGACCATCGCGCCTTCCTCATATACGTCGCGCGCGGCGGCGTGATAGGTCGAGGGAATGGAGTTACCGATATCGGCCTGATGCGCCTTGGCGCAGGCGGTGAACATGTGCTCGCCGTCGATGAAGACCGGCACCAGCACCGTCAGATCGGCCGAGTGGGTGTTGCCGAGATAGCAATCATTGTGCAGGAAAGCGTCGCCCTCGGCGAGATCGTCATGCAGGTCGCACATCGATTGGGTTTGCATATGCGAGCCGAAAATATGCACCGGCAGGCCCTCGGCAGCGGACAGCAAACGGTTGTCGGCGGTGCAAATGGCGCAGGAGAAATCGCGTGCCGCCGCGATGACCGCCGAGCGCGCCGCGCGCAGGAGTGTGTTCGACATTTCACGCACGATGCCGTCGAGCCGGTTGGATAAAATAGAAATCAATACGGAATCGAGTTGGGATGCGCTTGGTTTGCTGGTCGCTGTCATGATTTTGTCCTTCACTCAATTCGCTTCGGTTTCGAGCAGGTAGTTGCCGGCGTCGCTGAGGCGCGCCGACATCCCGGGATTGACCACCAGGGTGGTGGTCGGCTCTTCGATGATCGCCGGGCCGAGAATATGCGCGCCGGGGCTGAGCTCATGGCCGTGGTAGATCGGTGTCTCGATTCTCCCGGCGGGGCCGAAATAGGCGGGTCGTGTCGCTATCGGCTTGTTGTCGCCGGTCGCCGTGGTTGGCGTATTAATTTCCGGCGGATGGGCGAGGCGGACCCTTGCACGGCCTTTCCAGTTGAGGCATTCGACCTGGCTCTCCACATCGCGCACGGCGAAGACGCGCTCATGCACGTCGTGAAAGGCGGCGACCAGGGCATCGACATCTTCCGGCCCGCGAAAGCGTTTGATGCTGATCGGTACATCGAGCTCCCAGACCTGGAACAGGTAACGCGCCTCCAGAAAATATTCGATGCTCGAATCTTCCAGCCCCCGGCTTTCGAGCAATTTGATGAAACGCCCAAGTTCATCATCAATCGATTGCAGCGCTTCGTTGACGCCGTCAAAATTGAAATTGCCGCTCAGCGTCACCTTGCTGGCGCTGTGCTCGGTGATGATGTCGGAGAATTGCATGCCGCAGGCCGAGAGCGCGCTCGCCGTCTTGGGCAGGATCACGCGCTTGCAGCCAAGCTCATCGGCAATCGTCATGATGTTGAGTCCGGCAGCGCCGCCGCCGGCGACAAGCGCGCTTTCTGTCGGGTTGAAGCCTTCGGTCACGGTAATGTCGTGAATCGCCTTGATCATATATTCGCTCGCCAGACTCATGATCGCGAAGGCGGCTTCCTCGATGCTGGCGCCGATGCCCTCGGCGATGGTCTGGATGACACGTTCGGCCGCTTTCACATCGAGCGCCATGCGCCCGCCGAGGAAATATTTGGCGTCGAGATAGCCCAGCGCCAGGGCGGCGTCGGTCACGGTCGGCTGATCGCCGCCGGCGCCGTAGCACGCCGGGCCGGGCACAGCACCTGCGCTGTGCGGGCCGACACGCAGCAGGCCGCCCGGATCGATCCAGGCGATCGAACCGCCGCCGGCGCCGATCGAGCGCACATCGACCGAGGAGATGGCGAGAATGTCGCCGGTCCATTGCGGGCCGATCCAAGTATCGCGGGTAAATTTGACTTCGCCGTCGCGCACCAGGCCGACATCGAACGTGGTGCCGCCGGTGTCGCAAATAATCACATCAGAGCCGAAATTCTCGATGCGGGCATAGTTGAGCCCGGCCACCGGCGCCATGGCCGGGCCGGATTTGACCGTGTGAATCGGCCGCTCGGCCAGCTCCTCGACATGCATGCAACCGCCGACGGCGGTCGAGACGAGGATTTCGCCATCATAGCCGGCGCCGCGCAGGTCGCTTTCCATCTGGCGCAGATGTTCTTGCATGAGCGGCTTCAGCGAGGCGTCGATGGCGGTCGCCGAGGCGCGGCGGTATTCACGGATGATCGGCACCAATTCATGGGACAGCGTGTAGGGCACACCGGGCAGCATTTCCGCGATCATCTCGCCGACGGCGCGCTCATGATCGGGATTGATGATCGACCACAGCAAGCATACCGCAACCGCCTCAAATTTTTGCGCTTTCAGGCGGATCAAAATGTCGCGCGTCGCAGCCGTATCGAGCGGCTTGCGCACGCCGCCTTCCGAATCCATGCGCTCGGGAATTTCGAAAGTGTATTTCTGCGGAATATAGGGATCGGGAAATTCCTGGGTGAAATCATGTGGCCCGTGCTTGCCGCCTTCCTTCAGCACCAACGTATCGGGGAAGCCCTCGGTGGTGAGAAAGGCGGTCTTGGCGACCTTCTTTTGCACGATGGCGTTGGTCGCGCGTGTCGTGCCGTAAATCAGAATGCTGGTTTCCGCCAGCAACTGATCGGGTGTCACGCCGAGCTCGCCCGCCGCCGCTTCGAGGGCGTCCTGCATGCCGTTGAAAATTCGCTCCGGCGTGGTCGGCGCCTTGCCGATGACCTGTTCGCCGCTATCGGACGCCACCACCATGTCGGTAAAGGTGCCGCCGGTGTCGACGGTGATGCGGTAGCTCATCTGGCTCTCCCTGTTTTTGTCTTTTTGTTGTCACTCAGGGTGAAAGCCACCCCCCGCCGTGTCAAGCAACCGTCACAATTTTCGCGCTTGGCGGTGGCCTTCATAGACCGCTTCATAGGTCGAGCGCGGTGCGGTGGCGTCGCCGATGGCTTCGACGCTGATGCCGCGTTGTTTGAGCGGCGCCAGGAGCGCCGTTTCGGAGCGCCGTCCGGTCGCCATGATGATCCAGTCGGCGTTGAGCACGCGCTCGGCCTTTTCGTGATGGACGTTGAAGATGTGCAGCTTGTCGCCCTCGATGCGGCGGACGAAATGGTCACTCAGCATGGTCACGCCGCTTTCATAGAGTTTGGGCAGGATCCAATCGAGATAGACGTCGAGGATGGTTTCCATGCCGACCATGGGCCAACGTGTGAGCAGGGTGACGGAATTGGCGCCGGCTTTGGTGAGGGCGACGGCGGTGAGAGGCGCCACCACATCGCACATGTCGTCGATCACCACCACGTCGCCCGGGAAGGTCGCGCCGGCAGCGCGCTCGCCGGCGGTCAGCACCTCGTCCCAGC
>JAPYQV010000252.1 GCA_029937205.1 Alphaproteobacteria bacterium | reverse complement strand
GCCGTGCACCGCCTGCGCGACCTCGGCTGTGACATGATCCTGATCGCCGGCGCCTCGGCAATTGTCGACCGGCGCGATATTGTGCCGAGCGGCATTATCGAAGCCGGCGGCGAGGTTGACCATTTCGGCATGCCGGTGGATCCGGGAAATCTTCTCCTGATCGCCCATCTCGGCGAGATTGATGTCCTCGGATTGCCCGGCTGTGCACGCTCGCTCAAGCTGAATGGCTTCGATTGGGTATTGCGCCGCCGCTTTGCCGATATCCCGGTGACCCGGCACGATGTCATGACCATGGGCGCCGGCGGATTATTGATGGAGATTTCGAGCCGCCCGCTGCCGCGTGCGTTTGCATCCCCCGAAGATTCCGCAGCGCTGCCGCCCGATCTCAAGGCACATGGGAGCGACGCGACGAACGTCGCCGCCATCGTCTTGGCGGCCGGCCAATCGCGCCGCATGGGCGATCTCAACAAGCTTCTTGTCAAAGTCGACGGCATCGCCATGGTGGCGCGCGCGGTGGATGCGGCGCTCGCCAGCGGCGCCGACCCGGTTATCGTCGTCACCGGACATGAGCGCGAAAAGATTGAGCACTTGTTGGCCGGACGTGCCGTCGAACTGCTGTACAATCCGGATTTTGCCGAGGGCATGAGCACGTCGGTTCGCGCCGGGTTGAACGCGCTGCCAACCGATACCGGCGCGGCGCTGATTTGCCTGGGCGATATGCCGCATGTCGACGCGGTCCTGATTTCGCGCCTCATCAAGGGCTTTGACCCGGCGCGCGGACACGCCATTTGTGTCCCCACCTATAAGGGCAAGCGCGGCAACCCGGTGCTCTGGGCGGCGCGCTATTTTTCCGCCATGAAAAGCCTGGCCGGCGATGTCGGCGCGCGTCATTTAATTGGCGAGCATAGCGACGCGGTGCACGAAATCGAATGCGGCGACCCGGCCGTCACCTTTGACGTGGATACGCCCGAAGCTCTGAAGTCGCTGCGAAAGAGCGGCTAAGGCGAATCGACGATGGCCAAGGAACCACTTTTGCTCACCCCGGGGCCGCTGACCACCAGCAGCGCGACCAAACAGGCCATGCAGCGCGATTGGGGATCGCGGGACGCTGCCTTTATCGAATTGACGGCGCGCCTCCGCCGCCGGCTGACGGCTCTGGCACGGGCCGAGGCGGAACATGTCTGCGTGCCGCTTCCCGGCAGCGGCACATCGGCGGTCGAAGCCATGCTGGGAACAATGTTGTCGCGGGACGGACGGACGCTGGTTTTGGTGAACGGCGCCTATGGCCGGCGCATCGGCGAAATTCTTAAACTAATGGAACGCCCGTTTGAGCTTATCGAGAGCGCCGAAAACCTGCCGCTGGATGCCGAGACGGCGGCCCGGCACCTCGATGCGGACAGCCGCCTTAGCGATGTGGTGATGGTCCACTGCGAAACCACCAGCGGCGTCTTGAATCCGCTCGAAGATATCGCGGACGCCGTGGCCCGGCGCGGCAAGCGCCTCCTGGTCGATGCCATGAGTTCGTTTGGCGCCATTCCGATCGATGCCCGCCAGATCGCCTTTGAGGGCCTCGCCACTTCCGCCAACAAATGCCTCGAAGGCGTGCCCGGCATGGGCTTTGTCTTGGCGCGGCGCGCCCGGCTGGAGCAATGCGCGGGACACAGCCAGAGCCTCAGTCTCGACCTTCATGCCCAGTGGCGAGGTTTCGAGAACAACGGTCAATGGCGTTTCACACCGCCGACCCAGGTGCTGGCGGCCTTGGACAGCGCGCTCGATCAACTTGCCGCGGAGGGCGGAATTGGCGGACGATTCGCGCGTTACTGGGAAAATTGCCACACCCTTGTCTCCGGTATGCGGGCGCTCGGTTTCGAAACCTATGTAGCGGACGAAAGCCAGGCGCCGATCATCGTCACCTTCCACATGCTGCAAGATCCGGCATTCGAGTTCGATGCCTTCTACGATGCTTTGGCACAGCACGGCTATCTGATATATCCTGGCAAATTGACAGATGGCCCGAGCTTCCGGATTGGCTGCATTGGCGATATCCGGGCAACGGATATGGAAAACTTGCTCGGAGTCATTGGCGCCATACTCAAGGATAAGGGTGTGCACAGGATGGGCAGAGGAGCGTAGCAGCGAATGCCGAATCGGTTTTTTGTCAGAAAGGCGAAGGTCGCGGTCCAATTGCAGATGTCCGACGGCGTCTCCATGAAAGGCAATGTCTTCATCAACATCGATTCGCGCGTGCTGGATTTGATGAACGATACGCCGACGTTTGTCCCCTTCGAAGCCGAAGACGGCAGCATTCATCTGCTCAACAAATTCGAAATTATCCGCCTCACGCCGACCAGCCATAAAAGATAACCGGCGCCTCAAATAATTCTGATATTTTAACCCACATCAATGTGGCGCCGCCCACAACACCCTCCCCTGCATTTAAAAAAATTCTTCTGCCGCCAATTGCGCGCGGCTAAGATGTAGGTCGGAACACGGCCAATAGGAGAGACAAGGCATGAATGATAAAAGCGCCGGCGGCAGGAACGTCGCCTTTGTGGGACTGGGCGTCATGGGCTACCCCATGGCCGGGCATCTGGTAAAAGCCGGCCACGCGGTAACCGTGTTCAACCGCAGCCAGGCGCGCGCCGACAAATGGGCGGGCAAATTTTCGGGTCGGGTCGCGAACTCTCCGGCCGACGCGGCAGCCGGCGCCGAAATCGTCTTCGCCTGCGTCGGCGCCGATGATGATCTGCGTGAAATCGTCTGTGGCGAGGCGGGTGCGCTCGCCGGCATGTCCGACGGCGCGATATTTGTCGATCACACCACCGATTCAGCCGTTGTCGCTCGCGAGGTAAATGAAGCAGCAAAAAAGAATGGTCTCGGCTTTCTTGACGCGCCCGTCTCAGGCGGACAGGCCGGCGCCGAGAACGGTGCGCTCACCGTTATGGTGGGTGGCAGTGAAGCGAGCTTCGCAGCGGCCGAGCCGGTGATGCAATGCTATGCCAAGAACGTCACCCATATGGGCGAAGCCGGCAACGGCCAGCTCACCAAGATGGTCAACCAGCTCTGTATCGCCGGTGTGGTTCAGGGTCTGGCCGAGGGTATCAATTTCGCCCAACGCGCCGGCCTCGACGGTGAGCGTGTGCTTGATGTGATTTCCAAGGGCGCCGCGCAATCCTGGCAAATGGAGAACCGCGGCTCGACCATGCTCAAGGGAGAGTTCGAATTCGGTTTTGCCGCCGATTGGATGCGCAAGGATTTGGGCCTCTGTTTCGAAGAGGCCAAAAAGAACGGCGCGCTCCTGCCCATGGCGATGCTGGTCGACCAGTTTTACGCCCACGTGCAGCAACGCGGTGGCGGACGCTGGGATACGTCCAGTCTGATTCAGCTGCTACAGAAAATTTAGCTGAACAGCTTACTGCTTGGCGTGGGCGATGATGTCGCCGCTGGCGCCGTCGAACAAATGACAGTTCAGCGGATCCAGGAATAGCCGCACCGCGCTGCCAAGCTCGAATTCCGGTTGGCCGGCGACCTGCACCTTCAGGATCTTCTCGCCGATGATGATGTCGACGATGGTGAACGCACCGAGCGGCTCCACCTCATAGACTTTGGCATCGATGCCGGGCTGATCGGAGCCGCGAATTTCGATATCTTCGGGCCGAATGGCAAGCGTCGCCGCGCCGCTCTCTGTGACACCGTCGATCGATACGGTGACATTTTCCTGCGTCGCGGTGAACTTTCCATCGCCAATCGTGCCATCGACAAAATTCATCGGCGGCGAGCCGATCAATTCGGCGACGTAGCGGCTGTTCGGCCGGTTATAAATATCCGCCGGCGTTCCCACCTGACGAATTCGGCCATCTTCAAAGATCGCCATCCGGTCGGCCACCGACATGGCCTCTTCCTGGTCATGGGTCACATAAACCAGGGTGTGATTCTGTTCGCGCTGCAGGCGCTTCAACTCGACCCGCATTTCCTCGCGCAGGCGCGCATCAAGCGCGGCGATGGGCTCATCCATCAGGAACGCACTCGGATCGCGCACCAGGGCGCGGCCGATGGCCACCCGCTGGCGCTCACCGCCGCTCAAATGCGCCGGCAGTTTTTTTAGCAGCGGAGTGATGTGAAGCGTTTCGGCCACACTGTTGACACGCGCCTCAACCGCGCTCTTTTCCATTTTTCGTTCGGTTAACGGAAAAGCGAGATTCTGCCGCGTCGTCATGTGCGGAAAGAGCGCCAGATTTTGAAACACCATGGCAAGGTTGCGTTCTTTTGGCGGTGCATCCGTAACGACCTCGCCGCCGATACGCACTTCACCCGTGTCCGGTGCGACAAGGCCCAGCAACAAACGGAGAATTGTCGTCTTGCCGCAGCTCGGCGGCCCGAAGATGCAGAAGAATTCATTGTCTTCAATCTTCAGATCGATATCGGCGACCGCAATCGTGTCGCCGTAGGATTTATTAATACCGCTCAGTTCCAAACTTGCCATGGCCCTACTCCAAGCCTATCGCATCGCCGGATTCGGCATCGAATATATGACAGCGGCCTTTTGGAAATGCCGCCTTGACCTTGGCGCCAATCTCAATCGGATATTGCTTGTCTTTTGCCACCTTAATGTTGTGACCGCCGGCGGAAAGGTGAACCACCGTGCGCGGCCCAATCGGCTCGACAAAACTTACTTCCATATCAAGACCCGGCCGTCCTACTTCGCGCGGTTGAATATCGACATCCTCCGGCCGCATGCCGAACACCACGTCAGCGTTGCGCGCCATCTTGCAGCGCCGCATCAGTTCGCCGTCTTCGATTGCGGAGGTTCCGGCATCGCCAAAATCGAGCGCATGATCTCCGCCACCATTGGTCAACCGGCACGGCAACAGGTTCATGCTCGGGCTGCCCATGAAATTGGCGACGAACGTATTGCACGGCTTGTTATAAACTTCGTTCGGCGTGCCATATTGCTGCAGCAGGCCCAAATCCATCACCGCAATGCGGTCGGCCAGACTCACGGCTTCTTCCTGGTCGTGGGTGACATAGATGGCAGTGACTGAGAGGGAAAGTTGCTGGCTGCGAATGAACTGTCGCAACTCAAGCCGATGCTCGGCGTCGAGTGTGCCAAGGGGTTCGTCCCTCAGGTAGACGTCTGGTCTTCGC
>JAPYQV010000251.1 GCA_029937205.1 Alphaproteobacteria bacterium | reverse complement strand
CGTCTCGAGGCCGGAGAGCGCAATGGTATCGACCACGCCCTGGGTCAGCTCGCCCGGCGTGGTGAGGGACTTCGCCGTGCTTAGCGCGCCGCTCGTCTCATCGAAATAAACGAGATCGGTAAAGGTGCCGCCGATATCGGATGCCATCCGACCCATGGCTTAGGCCGCTGCCCCACTGCGTAATTTCGATGTGGAATCCGCATCAATGCTGAATCCGTCCGCCGCGATGACGACACCGTAATCCTGCCGCGCCACCTCGGCGCTGATATATTCGGCGCGCACTTCAGCCAAGACATCTTCGGCGGGCCGCTGAAAGGGATCGCCGTAACCGCCGCCGCCGCCGGTAACCATGCGGATAATATCGCCCCGCTGCATGATCGTGGTCGGCGCCCGCGCCGCGCGCCGCTCATCATTGCCGAGGTGAAGTTCAAAATAATTGCAGCTGCCCTTCCCGCCGCCTTCGCGCGACCAGGGCTTTTCAATGGAGCGACCGTAACTGGCCGACAGCACGGTGCCATCGGCGAGAATTTCATATTCGCGGATCGAGCCATAGCCGCCCCGGTAGCGACCGGGGCCCACGCCGCCCGGTATGTTTAGGGCATATTGATTGACGTGCACTGGAAATTTCGCCTCCAGTAGCTCAATCGAATAATTAAACGTGTCACCGTTGGTGATGGCGCTGGTGACGCAATTGCCGTCGCGTTCGTCGGTGGCGCCCCAGCCCACCATGCCGGGCTCAATCATCACCCAGGGCTCACCGCGCTCGCGGTCATAGCCGCCGAGGACGGTCACGCAAAGACTGTTGGCGCTGCCCATGCTGACCCGATTGGGTGCAATCGCGGCGAGCGCCTTCCAGGCCAGTTCAGACGCTTCGGCGGTGCCTTCGTAATACCAGCCGACCGGCGCCGGTTTGGTCGCCGTGAACATGGTGCCGTCCGGCGCCACCACATTGAGCGGGCGGAACCAGCCTTCATTGGACGGCGACTGCGGATCGACAATCGCCTTGAACACCGTCCTCACGGCGGAAACGAGCGCGGTGCGGGAACAATTGATTGGACCCTGGACCTGCGCCGCAGAGCCGGAAAAATCAAAAATGATTTCATCGCCTTTGATGCGCACCTCCACTTTCGCTTGAAAGCGCTCCTCGGTGATGCCGTCGCCATCGACCCAGTCCTCGGCATGATAAACCCCGTCGGGCAGCGCCAGAACGGCGGCACGGCTTACCCTCTCGCTGGTCTCGAGGATATGGCGGAAGGTCTCCTTAATCGCCGCGTTGCCGTATTTTTCGCAAATCTCCAGGCAGCGTTTCTCGGCAATGCGCACCGAGGCCAGGGCCGCGTTGAGATCGCCGAGCGCCATTTTGGGCAGGCGAACATTATGGGTAATCATCTCGAATATGGCGTCCTGGCGCTCGCCGGCCCTGTAGATATGAATGCCGGGGAAGCAGATGCCTTCCTGAAATATCTCGGTCGCATCGGCGGGTAGCGAGCCCGGCGACTTACCGCCGATATCGGCCCAATGGGAAATGGTAATGGCGAAGGCGAACAGCTCATCATCGACGAAGATCGGTTTGATCACACCGACATCATTGTAATGCGTACCGCCCTCATAGGGATTGTTAAGCATGAAGATATCGCCCGACTGAATGCGCCCGCGGAATTTTTTGATGATGATCTTGATCTGGACCGAAAAGGTGCCGGTAAAGACCGTGATGCCGTTGGTCTGGGAGACCAATTGACCATCCGCATCGCAAAAGCCGCAGGCGAAATCGAGCACTTCGTAGATTACCGGGCTCATGCTGCTGCGCTTGACCACCACGCCCATCTCATCGGCCACAGCGAGCAGCTTGCCACGAATAATCTCACGGCTCACAACATCGGTCTCAAATTCAGCCATGCCAGTGTCCTTCGTCGAAGAAGCCAATTATTTCAGATTGCCGGTCGCCGCGTCAACGTGCGCGCCGGCGCTCTCAGACCGTCACCACGATCTTGCCGCATTGTGTGTTGGATTCCATGTGACGGTGCGCCTCGACGATCTGGTCGAGCGGGAAAGTGCGATCGATTACCGGCGCCAACGCGCCGGATGCAATCCCAGCGAAAATATAGTCCCGCGCGCGCGCCAGGCGCTCAGGCGTGCGCACATAATCGAGCACCTGATAGCCGGTGATGGTGAGTGATTTAGCCAGCATCGGCATCAGCGGGTAGTCCGTTTCGCCGGGATGAAGCGCGCCATATTCATAGATCGTACCGTAGGGCGCGGCGGCGGCACAAAGAACTGTCAGCATCGGCCCGGCGATAGGGTCGAAGATAATACGTGCCCCGCTCCCGCCGGTAATCTCCATGACGCGCGCCGGTAAATCCTCTTCCTCGCTGGCGATGACGTGATCGGCGCCAAGTTCGAGCAACGCCGGTTTTTTATCCGAATGGCGCGTCGTGGCGATCACCAGGGCGCCACGCTCTTTGGCGATCTGAATGGCGGCGATGCCAACACTGCTGCTCGCCGCTGTAATCAGCGCCACATCCTTGGGCTCCAGACCGCCATAATCTACAAGCGCGCCATAGGCGGTGAGGTACTGCATCCAGAGCGCGGCGCCTTGCACGGCTGAGAGAGACGGTGGATAGGCGAGCACCACCTCGACCGGCACCACCGCGCTTTCACCGTAAACGCCTTGCTTGGTTTGCGACAGCACAAAGGACGGCACCGTCGCCACCCGGTCTCCTTCCCGGAATGCGGCGACGCCTGGGCCAAGCGCCGCCACCACACCTGCGGCCTCGTAGCCGATACGCGAGGGAAAAACAGGTTGTTCGTGATAAATGCCCTGGCGCAGCATAACCTCCGCCCGGTTGAGGCCGATCGCCTCGATCCTGAGGCTGATTTCACCTGGGCCCGGATCAGCCTCGACCACCACGTCCAGGCGCAGCACCTCGGGCCCGCCGGTCTGGTGAAATCGTACAATTCGCGCCATCATTCGGCCTCCGCCATTTGCTCTGAATTCGTATAAACCCTAAATTAAACGTCCCAACTACATCATCGGCTTTCAGAGGAGCCCCGTCCATGCCGTCCATCCCCTCGGCGCTGGAGATTACCCAGGATATCGTGCGTATGGATACGCGCAATCCGCCGGGCCGCGAAATCGAATGCGCCAACTATCTTGGAGACTTGCTGTCCGACGCGGGCATCGAGGTGAATGCCTATGAATTCGCCTCGGAGCGCACCAGCCTGGTGGCGCGCATCAAGGGACGCGGCGAGAAACCGCCAATCTGTTTTGGTGGCCATATCGATGTCGTGCCGCTGGGTGCGAAAGAATGGTCCGTCGATCCGTTTGGCGGCGAAATAATCGATGGCAAGTTATACGGCAGAGGCAGCACGGACATGAAGGCGGGCATCGCCTGTTTCGTTCATACTGCGCTCAAACTGGCGGAAGACGGCAGGCGCGGCGAGGCCGATATCGTCATGGCCATTTGCGCCGGCGAGGAGACGGGATGCGAGGGTTCGTTCTATTTAAGCGATGTCGGCGCCCTCGGCGAGGCCGGCGCGGTAGTAATCTGCGAGCCGACATCTAATTACCCGAACCTCGGACACAAAGGCGCGCTTTGGCTCAGGGTGGAGACCAAAGGCGTCACCGCGCACGGCTCTATGCCCGAGCAGGGCGATAATGCTATTTACAAAGCGGCGCGCTCGGTCAGCAAATTGGAGGATTTCGATTTCAATATTGCGCCGCATGAATTGCTCGGCAGCGCCACCCTCAATGTCGGCATGATCAATGGCGGCCTCAATCTCAACTCGGTCCCCGATCACACCGAATTCACCATCGATATCCGCCTTCTGCCCGAACAGGACCGCGACAAGGTGCTGAGCGGCATCGCGACCTATCTCGGCGAGGACAATAAAATTCATAGCTTGGTAAACGTCAACGGCGTGCATACGCCGCATACCCACCCCTGGATTCAGGAAGTCTACGGTATCATGGGTAATTTCTTGAATGAGCGAATGGAGCCGCGCGGCGCGCCCTATTTTACCGATGCATCGGCCCTGACCCCGGCCTACGGAAATCCACCGACCCTCATTCTCGGCCCGGGCGAAATGAAGATGGCGCATCAGACGGACGAATATTGCCCGGTCGCGGATATCGAACTGGCGACCGAAATTTACGAAATTATTGCGCGCCGTTGGTGCGGACTGTAATTTAGGTCGAGTGATTTCCTCCAGCTTAGGAGGTATTGGCGGTTAGAAAAAGAAAGCTCAACCTGTGGCGTGCGCTGCCTGGGAGGCGCGCTTTCCCCATTAGATGCATAAGTGAATGGGATCGTTGATCGACAATTACTGGGTGAAGGAATTTATTATGAAAATCATGATCATCAATCCGAACTCCTCGCAGGATATGACGGATGCCGATGCCGTCGCTGCCCGGTCGGCGGCGCGCGAAGGCACGGAGATTGTCGCGGTAACGCCGGAATATGCGCCGGCTTCAATTGAATCATTTTACGATGAATATCTTTGCGTGCCAGGCATTTTGAATGAAATTCGAAAAGGCGATGAGAACGGCTTCGATGCCTACGTCATCGCCTGCTATGGAGACCCCGGACTACATGCGGCGCGTGAAATGACTGACAAACCGGTCATAGGCATTGCCGAAGCGTCACTCTATTTTGCCTGCCAATTGGCGGCGCGCGTGGCCATCGTCACCATCATCCCGCGCTTCCGCGTTCCGGTTGAAGATATGGTGGCCGGTTATGGTCTGAGCAGTAAGGTGATCGTGCGGACGACCCCGGTCTACGTGCTCGATGTCGAAAAGGATTTCGACGGATCTATGGAAAAACTCCGGCAAGAATGTTTCCGCGCGCGCGATGAGGACGATGCCGAGGCGATCTGCCTGGGCTGCGCCGGTTTTGCGGATTTCGCCGACAGCCTTGAAGCCGAGCTCGGCATCCCGGTTTTGGATGGCGTGGTTTGCGCGACGAAGATGGCCGAGAGCATATTCGATATGGGACGCAAGACGAGCAAATACAAAACCTACAGATTCCCGGAGCGCAAGGCATACACCGGATTAATGCAGCATTTCGGCAGTAAATCCGAAGCTGCAGACGTTGCCGCCGAGTGACTTTTCACGCCCGCGTTAAACGCTGGTTGCGTGCCCCCGATTTGAAC
>JAPYQV010000250.1 GCA_029937205.1 Alphaproteobacteria bacterium | reverse complement strand
TGAATTCACCTTCCTTGATCTGAAGGCTGAGATTGTCGACGGCGCGGACCCCGCCAAAGTTCTTGGTCAGGTTTTCGAGTTCAACGATGTTGGCCATGGTGACGTAGACACTTTCGCTGAGCGGTGCAAAACCGCGCCATCATCCAGTAGCATGGAAATGGCTATGGATAGCCCGCTCGTTTGTCGCAAGGAAACGGAGCAGGACGGGCGGAAATGGTTGCCGCGCGCCCCGCTCCGATTGTGTGCCGGATCAAGCGGTTATTGCGCCGCCTTTACCGCGTTCCAGGTCTCGATAATCGCGTCAACCCGAACCGGTTCCTGCCAGAAGTCGAGACCATCGATATAGGTCCAGTCGCCCTGATGCAGCGACTCGTACATCTCAGGCGTGAGGCATTCCTTGGCCGCCGTGGCGTTCGCCATGGAATAACCCATGACCGCCGACATCTTGCACTGTGCGTAGGGCGATTGCATGTAGACCACGAACTTCTTCGCGCAGTCCATGTTCGGCGTGCCCTTGACGATCTGCCAGGCATCCTGCCAGCCGTCGGCCTTTTCTTTCGGCACGAACTCGACCATGGGAATGCCCTGCTCGATGAGCAACCCCGACTGGTAGCCGCCCCAGGTGTTCGAGAAGATCACCTCGCCGTTGGCATAGAGGTTCACCAGCTCGCCCGCGGTCGCCCAGTATTTGCGCATCTGCGGCTTGGCCTCGATGAGCTTGTCGCGAACCTGCGCAAGCTGCTCGTCGGACAGGTCGTAGACGTTGACGTCACGCCCGAAAATATAGCGTGCCACCGCATAAATGTTGGTCTTGTCGTCCCAGATCGAGAGTTTCCCCGCATAGGCCGGATCCCAGAAGATCTCGATCGAATCCGGTGGTGTGTCGAACTTGTCCGCACGATACATCCAGGCGATTGAGCCCCAGGAGTAAGGCACGGCCCAGACAGTGCCCTCCGGCGGCATCCAGCCTTCGGCGCCGGCCACGCTGGGGTGGACCCGAAAGCCCTCGTAGATGTCCTCCCAGTCGGGCAGCATGTCGATCGCAATCGGCTCGACGACGCCCATCTTGGCAAGAATGCCGGTGGTGTCGAGCGACGGCGAAACCGCATCGTAGATAGAGCCGCCGGCCGCAAGCTTGGCCGGGAACTCGTCGTTCGAGCCGACATAGGTGCGGCTGATGGCACAGCCCGTTTCGTCCTCGTACTTCTGCGTGATGGAGGAATCGGCATAGCCTTCCCAGGTGAGAATGGCGAGCTCGCCCGCCTCGGCCTGGCTCGACCCAATCGCCGTCATCGTGCCGCCGATCGCAACGGCCGCGGCAAGCACAACCGCCGGCGCAAATTTACTCCAACTAATGTTTGGCATTTTGATTGACCTCCCAGTCTTTGTTGTTTCGCGAACATTTTATTGTAATTTTATTATGGCGGAGCTTCTCCCATCACCAAGCTCCGCGCCATATTCGAAGTTAAACTTTCTGGCACCTAAATAGTCTCACAATCGTGCTGCAAGCGAAAGCGAATTGCCGGATTCGATTGAGCCGAAATCAGACCTTGCCCACGACGGATGCTCCGATATCATTTGGCCGGCGAACAACGGAGGAAAGCCCATGTCCGGTCGCTGGAATGACGGCCACAGATTTATCGATCGCGTGGCGATCGTAACCGGCGCGAGCGGCGTTCTCGGCGGCGCCAGCGCCCGCGCCCTGGCGCGCGAGGGTGCCAAGGTCGCGCTGTCCTACCGCAGTGGCGCGGATTTGGCGCAGCAAGCCGTGCAGGAGATCGAGGCGGCGGGCGGCATTGCCTATGCCGCCGCTCTCGACATCACCGACCCCGGGTCGGTGCAAGCCTTTGTCGACGAGACGGTGGCGCGCTTTGGCGGCGTCGATGTGCTGGTCAATGCCGCCGGCCGGATAGACGCGGCCGATGCCGTGCGCTTCCGCGATATCGACCCGGCGGCGTGGGAGGCGCTGTTCGAGGTCGACGTCAAGGGCACCTTTCTCATGTGCCGCGCCGTCGTGCCCCACATGGATGCGCGCGGCGGCGGCGCCATCGTTAATTTCACCAGCACCTATGGCAACGGCGTCAACCAGGAGAACATGGTGAATTCCTGCGCGGTGCAATATTGCGCGGCCAAGGGCGCGCTGCGCGGCTTTACCACGGCGTTGGCGCGCGATCTTGCGCCGCGCATCCGCGTCAACGCGGTCTCGCCCGGGCCGATCGAGGCAAACTGGGACGCCGATTGGGATATCCCGGCGGAGCATGTTGAGGAAGCCATCGCCATGACGCCGCTCAAGCGCATGGGCGTGCCGGAGGAGATTGCCGAAACCGTGCTGTTTCTCGCCTCCGACGGCGGCGGCTACATCACCGGCCAAATGGTGCTCGCCGACGGCGGTTGGACATTCACGGGATAGCCCCGCATGGGCCGCCGATCTTACCCGACCGGTTATACGGCAGGGCGCGGATCCCCCAGCTTGGGATAGGTTTCCGCCTGCCACATTTGGCGTTCGCGAATCCATGGCAGGGGCTGTTCCGGGTGCGGTGAATCGAATTCGCGGGCGATCCTGTGTGCGCCGAAGATAACGTTCATCAGTTGCTGCGGCGCAAGGCAATCGCCGATCCGGTAGATCGCCTGAATTTCATTTTCCAGCCACTCGGATTTGCGCGCCTTGAGCTCTTTGTAGAGCCCCGAGTTCGGCACACGGGCGGTGACGAGAATAACTGAATCGCACGCCACATCGAACGTCTCGGTGCCTTCGCGGCGGCCGAACCGTCCGTTGCCCTGATCGAATAACTCGGCACTGTCGCGGTAGAGGTAGAACAGCGTCACCTTGTCGGGCGCGACCTTGTCCAGCCAATGATGGGTGAATTTCGCAATCTTCTTCTCATGCATCATCCGCAAATTGTTGCCGATCTCCATCGTGTAGGCGCCGTATTCGGCGGCGTAAGCCGCTTCCGTCACGATGGTCACTTGCTTGCCTTGATCGACCAGAAGCTCGGCCATGGCGAGCCCCGTAAAGTGGCCGTCGCCGTCGACGATGATCACCTTGTCGCCGACCGGCTTGCCCGCCATCACCTGCTCCGGCGTCAGGCAGTGCGGCAGCGATGCATCGGCGCCGGGGATCGCGGTGTGGGATTCGGCGCCCATGCCATCCTCCGACCAGTGCGATCCGGTCGCGATCACCACCTTATCGGCGCCGTAGTTGAGCACGTCGTCCGCCGTCATTTTGCCCACGCCGAGGTGGACCTCGACATTCTTGAGCTTGGCAAGCTGCATTTCGCGGTAACTCGTGACCCGCCCCCATTCCGAGCAGCGTGGATAGCGGGCGACGTCCTTCCACAGGCCGCCGAGCGCGTCATCGGCTTCGCGTAAATGTACGTCATAGCCGCGCATCCCGAGGACCCGCGCGCATTCCATGCCGGCCGGTCCGCCGCCGACCACGAGCACCGAGCAGGGGTCCTCCGTCTTGTCGAATTTCTCGGGGTGCCAGCCCCGGCGGTACTCCTCCATCGTCGTTGCATTCTGGGTACAGTAGATCAGGCCGTTCTGGTTGAACTTCGAGACGCACATGTTGCAGCCGATGCACTCGCGAATATCTTCCGGCCGGCCCTCCTCGATTTTCCTGGGCAGGAATGGATCGGCAATCGACGGACGCGCGGCGCCGATGATGTCGCACTGGCCGGAATTGATCACGCCGATCATGTCGTCGGGGCTGGTGAAGCGGCCATTGTTGACCACGGGAATGTCGCCCATGATGCTCTTGACCCCATCGACGAACGGCCGCGTCCAGTCGGATTTTCGGAAGCGCGAGCCGCCGGCGTCCTCGCCGGCCCATTCCTCGAGGTCGCCGATCTTGGTCGACAGCACGTCGACCACGCCCTCGCGGGCGAGAATCTCGATGAAGCCGATGCCCTCGTCGAAATGCTGGATGCCGCTGGCGCCTCGCGTGGTGTCCATGTTGAAGCGGACGCCAATGGCGCTGTCGCCGCCGCACGCGGTCTTGAGCGCGCTCAATAATTCGATAATGAACCGCGCGCGGTTCTCGAGCGAGCCGCCATAGCGATCAGAACGGTGATTATAGCGCCGCTCGAAGAACTGCATCGGCAAGCCGCTATCGCTGCAGATCACCTCAAGGATGTCGAAGCCCGCCTGTTGACCGCGCTTGGCCGCCTCCACATACATGTTGATCAGCACCTTGATGTCGTCCTCGTCGGCCTCGCGCCCGTAAATCGTTCGCGAGCGGTAGCCGTTCGACGGTAGATCGCCCGAGCTGCGCGGTACGTCGCGGGATTCGAGACAGGGGGACTGGATGCCGCCATACCATAATTGAACGCCCGCCAGCGCGCCGTACCCGTGCAGGGTATCGCACATATGGCCAAGGTTGATGATGTCGCCGTCGTCCCACAGACGCGCCGAGACATAGGAAAATTCATCCGACTCCGGGTGTATCGAGCAATATTCCGTAAACACGGTGCCCCACCCGCCTTCGGCCTTCATCCCCCGAAACGCGGCCTGCGTGCCGGGTCTTTCGGACCCGGGGCCGGCGCAGTGAGGCGTTTGCCAGAAGCGATTTTTCGCGGTCTTTGGGCCCAACTTAATCGGTTCGAACAAAATATCGTATTTTGGATCGCGTGCCATGATGAATATATTCCCTTGTCCCAGATTCCCCGGATGATCACTCGCGCTCGCCGATAGCGTACCAGCCGTGGCGGTCTAAGGCTAAATCGGCCCTGATTTGGCGGTCAGCATGGCGATCACCCCATTTCGTCGAGCCGAGCAGGCGATCAAAAAAAACTATCGGTGATCATCGCACGCTGTGAGAGCTTTTAGGATATTGGGTAGATCAGGTGTTGTGGGCCTACGCTTCCATGACCTGCGCCATGAAGCGACTAGCAGGTTCTTCGAGAAGGGCCTCAATGTCATGGAGGTCGCCGCCATCACAGGCCACCGGGACTTAAGGATGCTCCAACGATATACCCACCTCAGGGCCGAAGATTTGGCTTTGAAGCTGTGACCTTTGACGATAACGACGATAATGACGCTAAGGGCCGGGGAGTTAACGTCACTAACGTCATTAACGTCATGGCGTCATGAGGCGCAGATCATTCTTGATGGTGTCTCGGCTCGGAAGATCAACACCAACGGGGCACGCCGCTTCGACCACATCATAGA
>JAPYQV010000249.1 GCA_029937205.1 Alphaproteobacteria bacterium | reverse complement strand
GCACATCGCCTGTCGCTCGCGCGCGCGCGAATTCCAGACTCAAGACAGCACCGGCCATGATGACCACGAAATTTATCAAAACGCTGAGGTTGGCCGGAACGATTGCCGCTTCGCCGAATGCCGCAGCGACGAGCGGTATGCCGAGATAGCCATTATTGCCGTAGCTGGCGATGACGCCGCGCATGGCGCCATCCGCCAGGTCGTCTCGAAACAGCACCTGCCCAGCGAGGCTGATCACGATCCAGGTGACGGCGATGCCGATTGTAAAGGCGGCGATGTAATTCCAGTTGAGGATTTCACCTGCCGGCACGGTGGCCAGGCTAGCGATCAGAAGCGCCGGCATGGCCAGGTAATAGACGAACTTTTTGAGCGTCTCGAAGATCGTCCGCCCCAGAATATTGAGGCGTGCCGCGCCATATCCGATGGCAATTAGGGCGAATGCCGGGACAATCGCCGTCAGCAGCGTCTCCATTGCGTCTTAAGAAGCGAAGCGGTCGATCACCACACCGGGCGGTGTGTCCGCCACATAATCCGTGCCGTCAAAAACGTGGGCGCCGTTGACCCAAACACCATGCACGCCGACGGGGTCCCGCGTCAGACGGCTCTCTCCGCCCGGCAGATCGAACGCGCGCCGCAATGGGCCGCGCGCCACGGTGGCGGCATCGAAGAGCAGCAAATCGGCGTGGGCGCCCGGGACAATACGCCCGCGATTCGGCAGGCGATAAAGTTCGGCGGGCAAGCTGGTGAGACGGCGTATGGCATCGGGCCAATCAAATGAACCGCGCTCGCGCACCCAATGGCCGAGCAGATGCAGGCCATAACCGGCATCGCACAGATAGCGCAAATGCGCGCCGCCATCCGAAAGGCTGATGAGGCTGCCGGGTTGGCGCATCAGTTTTTCAACTTCATCCTCGTCGGAATTCATCAGGCCCGCCGTATAGACCGTCTCCAATCCCTCTTCCGCCGATAGGTCGAAAAAGACGTCGATGGGATCCTTGCCCTGGCGCTCAGCCAGCTTATCGATACTCATCCCCTCCAGGGCACGGTTTTCCGGCCGCACGGTCATGGCGACTTCGACCTTCGACCAATCGCCAAAGAACAATTTACCTTTTTGCGGCACATCGAGATCGTGGCGAAAGCGCTTGCGGAATTCCGCGTCGCGAATTTGCCGTTCAAAACTTTCATTATCGGCATCGATCAAGGGCCGCCATGAATCCAAGCTTTGCATGGGGAAGGCAGCGGTTAAGGCAAAGTCCATGCTTAGAGGCTGGCAGGAAACCTGCGCCCAGAGCTGATTGCCGCGTGCTTGGGCATCGGCGGAATCGCTCACCATCATGTGTGCGCGTTCGGGAAAAGCTTCATTGTGCAGCGCGGCTGTCTGAAACACCGGGCAGTTATTGTCCGCAGCGATTGATTCCATCACCTCAGATGTCATAGAAGGTCCGACCGTGAGCTGGAAGACGCCGCGCTTCTTTTCGCCCAGCACACCCACCAAGCTGCGTAACTCGCTTTCTTCCGCCAGGCGCGACGGCATGGGGACGCCGCCATCGCCATAATGATTGATCGACGTAGAAGTCGAAAAACCGACCGCGCCGGCATCCATGCCGCCAGCCACCAGGTCGCGCATAGCCGCGACTTCATCGTCGTTGGCCGCGCGCGCGGAAGCCTCATCGCCCATCACCATGGTGCGTACCGCCGAATGGCCGATAAAGGCCGCGACATTCGGCGTTACGCCCTTGCGCTTAAGCAACGTCAAATATTCAGCGAAGCTCTCGAATTCCCAATTTGTGCCGCTGCGGAGTGCGGTGAGCGACATCCCCTCGACTTCCGCCAGATTGCGCGCGATCAGATCGCGGCATTCCGGCGGGCAGGGTGCGATGGAAAAGCCGCAATTGCCGACCACCACCGTGGTCACGCCAAGCGCCGGCGACGGCGTGGCATTGCTGTCCCAGGTCAGTTGCGCATCGTAATGGGTGTGCACATCAACAATGCCGGGCGACAGCACCAGCCCCGACCCATCGACCGATTGCTTGGCCGCGCCTCCGACGCGCCCGACCTCCGTAATCCGGCCGTCGCTGACGGCGACATCCGCCATTCGCAGCGGCGCGCCCGAACCATCGGCAACCTCGGCGCCTCTGATCACTAAATCATGCATGTATTGTTATCCGCCGCTTCAGGGCGCCTCGACAATCTTGACGCCAATCATTGAATCCCGCGTCACCAGCTTGGCCAGTTCCTCCCGGCTCATTCCGTCGGTACCGTCGGGCCGTTTGGGCAGCACCAGATAGCGCATATCGGCGGAGTTGTCGTGCACCCGCACATCCACATCCGCTCCGGGCTCGGTGCCGAATTCCTTCAATACCACACGCGGCTCGCGCACCACGCGGGAACGGTAATCCTTGGATTTGTACCAGTCCGGCGGAATGCCCATCAGCATGCGCGGGAAGCAGGAGCAAAGCGTGCAAACGATCACATTGTGAACATCGGCCGTGCTCTCCACCACCATCAGGCGGGTCGGGCCCATATCGAGGCCAATGCTTTCACAGGCGCCGGTGCCGTCCTCGAGAAGGCGCGCCTTGAAGTCCGGATCGGTCCAGGCTTGCGCCACCACGCGCGCGCCGATCTCCGGCGTGCGTTTGGCCATGGCATCGATTTCCGCCGCCATATCGTCTTCGGTGAAATAGCCCTTGTCGATCAGAAGCGCGCTTACCGCGAGCTCCATCGCCTGATAATGATCCAGTACATTACCGTCCGAACGTAGGGTCATGCGCTTTCTTCCCCTGCGGGCTCCAACCAATGCTCGTAAAGTTCCACATCCAAAGTATCGCCCGGCGCGCCAGAATAATCCGGCCATACCCGGCTCTGGGCAAAACGCACCCGGTAGAGCGGCCGCTTGGGCAGGCCGTCGCGGCCATAGGCAAGTTCTTCAGGATTGGCAAACGAGTCCAACACCCGCTCAACGTGGCCCGACTTGCCGCGAATATAATAGGGTGTGCGCACATGGCCGGGTGGGAAGGCGCGCCGCACCGTCACACTGTCGCCGGAAGTGAAGCGCGCCATTAATCCGTCTCCCCGATGCGTCCGCCACCAGCCTTCGCATGGGCTTCCATTTCGGCCATCTTGCGGCCCAATTCGTCAGAATTGATGATGCCCTTTTCAATGAGGTTTTGCGTAATTGAGGCGGTCCAGCGTTCGTAATAGGTGAGCTTGGTATAGGAATCCTTGCCCAAACTCTCAATTCCGCGGCGCATTTCATCAACGCCGATCAGGCGCCGCTTGTTGTTGGAGAGCAACATCATCAAGGCATCAACGCGCTTCTCCCAATCCGGATGGGAATGCGCCGCCTGCTGCACCGGGTCGGCGTCCTGCCCACCCATATCGTGGTGCATGCGTCCCGCTTCGGTCATCTCGATTTTCCTCCCCTTAATGCCGCTTCATGCTACCCAGCGGCGCCGAGCAGACAAGCCTAATCGCTGGTCAACGGCGGCCATATGGTGGGAAACCAATCCTCGCGCATGCGCTCTCCCGTCTCCAGACCGATCCCCGGATAGGGCGGCGAGGTTCGCCCTGGCCGCGCGACGAAGCGCGCATCCTCGCCGAGCCAACGCGGCGCAAATCCGCGCCGCCGGCCCTCGCCCGGATTGGCCGGCGCGCCGTGTACGGTGCGGAAATGAAAGAGGATCACATCGCCCGGTTCCAGCGCCCAAGAGCGGATGTCATATTTGTCCCGTGCGCCTTCAATATCCGGAATGGTTTCGAAGCCGCCGCCCTCGTATTCATAATCTGTATCGTTGGCGAAGCTGCGCGGATAAAACAGCTTCTGCCAGAGATGGGAGCCGGCGACAAATTCCGGGCATACCTCATGCGCCACCGCATCGAGAGGAATCCAAAAACTCACCGTCTGACCACCATCGACGCAATAATAGGGCGCATCCTGATGCCAGGGCGTGCGTTTGACCGTGCCCGGCTCCTTGACCAACACATGCTCATGGAAGAACTGAGCGGTCGGCGATTGCATGACCGCCGCCGCGATAGCGGCAGCCGGAGATTCGTAAACGAAGCTGCGATATTCAGGAATGCGCTCCCAGTTGCAGTAATCGTCGAAAAATTTTCCTTGCCCCTCACCATGCTCACCGGCCCAGGGGCCGGGCTCGGCAAGGTTGCGTTCCACGCCAGAACGCAATGCGTTCAACCACTGAGCCGTGAAGACACCACGCAACACACACACGCCGTCGCGGGCATAGGCGGCGATATCTTCTGCGGTAACAAGCTTGTCTAGGCGATCCGATCCGACCATTCAGCTATCTTCTCGCCGAGTTCGTGAGGGAAATCCTCGGCCACATAGTGGCCGCTTTCGCCGAGAAACACATCCTCCAGATTGGGAAAATTGCGCTTGCACATCTCCACCGTCTCCGGTGGAACGATGGCGCCGGGTTGAACATGGAACAGAAGCTTGGGCATCTCAGACTTCTTGAGCTCCTCGACATAACGGCTGATAATTCGGTGCGGACCATGCGGCTGGCCGGCAATCGGCAGTTCCTGCGGCCAGACCCAAAGCGGCAAGCGGTGCGCTTCCTCTTTGAAGGGCTCGAGATAGGCGCTCATCTCTGCATCGGACAGGGTGCGGTGAATGCCGTAAGGCAGAATCTCCTCCATGAAAACGTTCTTCTTAACGATCAGTTCCCAGCTTAGGCCCGGCGTACGAAATTGCTTGAAACCTTCGACCAGGTCCTGCGGCCAATCATCCCAGCTGGGAAAGGTGCGCACGAAGGTCTCCATAAACGCGATACCGCGCACATTGTCCTGGTGGTTCATGGCGTAGTTAAGGCCGATGCCACCGCCCCAATCATGCAACACCAGAACGATATCTTTTAAATCCAGCGCTTTGATGAAGGCATCGATATAGGCGTAATGTTCCGAATAAAGATATTCGATATCGGGTTTGTCCGATTTACCGAAGCCGATCAGGTCCGGCGCAACGCAGCGCCCCTTTTTTTCTAAATGCGGAATGACGTTGCGCCACATATAGGACCAAGTGGAATTGCCGTGCAGGAACAGAAATACCGGGCCTTCGCCAACATCGGCATAATGCATATTTGAGCCCTTGACCTCGCCGAAATTGGGCTCAAACGGGTAATCAGCCGAAAACGGCCCGCGACCTGTCATTTTTATCTCCCTGGA
>JAPYQV010000248.1 GCA_029937205.1 Alphaproteobacteria bacterium | reverse complement strand
CCTTTAACGGGGTCGAAGATGCCGGGCAAGCGCTTGCGGAGGCCGACAAGGCCATGTACGAGCGTAAGCAAAAAGGTCAGAAAGCGGCTACCTCGCGGTAGCCCGAGCCAGCGCCGATCCGCCGATCCCAAAGCCGCCACATTATCCCCAGACAACACACCGCCGCCTGCAGATAAATCTGCCCGTAACCTATCCATTTTTTACTAAACGCCACGGTTCGCTTATCAAGATCGAATTTCGATCGGTGCAAACCGCCTAATGCATGCGCCGCCTAAACGGCGCCATATTAGGCAATCAAATTCGGCAATTTATTGCTTTCAAGAACGGCGATTTCGTCCTTCAGCGCCAATTTTCGCTTTTTCATGCGTCGCATTCGGACATCGTCGCTTTCATGATCGTCTGCCAATTTGCCAATAACATCGTCGAGGTCGCGATGTTCGATCCGCAGAGAGACAAGTCTTTGATCGACCACTTCAATTTCCATCATTCATCCCGCGTTGTGACAGTGCATGATTGTTACGCATGCAAGCATACCAAATTTCTCTCGAAAAATCGAGAGTGAAAGTACTTGCACAGGCATGTTTCTTATCTAAAAAAGTTATTTGCGACCCCGCCTAAGGAATTGAAAGTATGTTAATAATTTATTAACTAATTCGTTTATGTGGCGGTCTTGGGTCGTCGGCAACTGTCAATTGCAGCGCAGAAATTAGCGCGATATTTTGTTCGATTATGTGGTCAATGCCGGGATGGTATGGCACACTCCTGACACGATTCCAACCTGGGCCGGTGGCGTTGACGACTGCCGCGCCGGTCCAAATAAATTGACGTTGGGGGACGATGTATTCAAGGTTAGATCTTGTTCGAATCAGCAATGACCTGGGATTTGACGATTATGTCGCAAGTCTCGCCGCGAAACATGCCAATTTGGAAAAGGCAATTCAGGATGAAGCGGATCGGCCAGCGCCGAACACGCTATCCCTTGGTGAGCTAAAACGGCGAAAATTGAGAGTTAAGGACCAGATTTTCTGGGTAAAAGGGCGAAGCTACGGCTAAGCACGTCAATTTTGTCTCTGATGCGCCTCGCAACCCTCTAGCGCTGTAATTTCTCTATCGTTCTGCTGGTGCTGAATCCGGGTTCGGTTTTCGCCAAAACGACCTTGCCGCCATATTCCTGGACGTATGGCGCGCCGACAACTTCATCGACGCTATAATCGCCGCCCTTTATCAGGACGTCCGGGCGAATCGCCTCGATCATATTGATCGGTGTGTCTTCGCCGAAAATGATGACGAGATCGATGGTTTCCAGAGAGGCCAACACCTGGGCGCGGGCACTCTCCGATTGTACCGGCCGTTCTTCGCCTTTCAGGCGGCGCACCGACGCATCGCTGTTGAGGCCAACGATCAGCCGCCCGCAACTGCTCTTGCCCTGGCGCAGCAGTGATATGTGTCCGGGATGAAGAAGGTCGAAGCAGCCATTGGTAAAGCCTATTTTAGATCCCTCCAGGCGCCATTTTTCGATTGCATCAAGCGCCGCCGACAGCGGCACAATTTTCGCTTCCGAAGAGGTCAGATCACCCGCCCGTACAGCATGCAGGAGATCGGCGGCATAAACCACGGCGGTGCCCGATTTAGCCACCACCACACTGGCTGCGATGTTGGCCAGGGCCGCCGCTTCGATCAAATCCACACCCTTCGCCAGGGCGCTTGCGAGCGTGGCGACCACCGTATCACCGGCGCCCGATACATCGAATACTTCGCGCGCCTGGGCCGGCAAATGCTCGACCCGGCCATCGGTCGAGATCAACGTCATGCCGTCCTGGCTGCGCGTCACCAGCAGCGCATCAATATTCAACTGTTCGATCAACCCCCGTCCGGCGGCCACAATTTCGCTGTCCGTGCCGACCGGGGCACCGGTGGCAGCGCCCAGTTCGCGCCGATTCGGGGTGATGATGCTGGCGCCCCGATAACAGCGATAATCCTCGCCTTTCGGATCGACCACCACTGGCTTGGATGCGGCGTCGGCGCAAGTGATGAGGGCCTGGCAGAGATCGTCCGTGAGAACGCCCTTGGCATAATCCGAGAGCACCAGCACGTCACAGTCCGGGATGATGTCTTCGGCCATGCGCAAGAGATTCTCGGCGCTTTGCTCGCCGATCCAGCGCCGTGTTTCGCGGTCGGTGCGGAGAAGCTGCTGGCCGCCCGCCACGAATCTGGTTTTTTCGGTGGAAGGCCGGCCGGGTTCGACCAGCAAGTGCGGCTCGATCCGCTCTTGTTCGCCAACCATCTGCGTGAGTAACCGCCCGACCTCATCGTCGCCGACGACAGACAGAAGAGCGGCGTGGGCGCCGATACTGATGAGGTTGCGCGCCACATTGCCGACGCCGCCGAGCATGACGGACTGTCGTTCGATACCGAGTATCGGCACTGGCGCTTCCGGCGAGGTGCGCTCGACTTCACCATAGACGAAGCGGTCGAGCATGAGATCACCGACACACAAAATTCGGGCCTGGCTTAGCCATTCGATATGTGAAACCAAAATTGAAGGGGTGATCATTTTTCGCACGTCAATTGTTTGATGACACATGTTTCGCAAAGTTGCGGCGAGCGCGCCGCCCAGGTCCCGCGATCTGCACGCGCAACATAACCGATGTCGCGCCCAGATGGCCATATATCCCTTTCAGGCACTTGCTCTCACTGGGGCGCCGCGCCACTATCCGGCCTCAACGAAGGGGACGGCATGGTTTCGAAAAGCGATTGGCAATCAGAATATAAAAAGCGGCTGTGTAGCGCCGACGCGGTGGCAAGCAAGTTGCGGGACGGCGAACGTTTGATGTTGCCGACCTTAGCCGGCCAGCCGCCCGCCATATTGGCGGCGATGGGCGAGCGTTTGCGTGCCGGAACCATGGCACGCATCCGCGCCGGTACGATTTTGCCGGGACCGGCTGTCGGCGATACCTTGCTGTTGCCGGAATACGCTGATCGATTTCAATGGGACACTCTGTTTTGCGGCGGCTCTGACCGGGCCGGTGTTTATGAAGGTCTATACGATATGACGCCGATGCATTTCGGCCAAATGCCCAAAATCATGCGCGACGATATGGAGGTGGGCGCGGTCTTGACCCTGGTATCGCCGCCCGATTCGGAGGGTTATATGAGCGTCGGGATCAGTATCGATTACACCCGGTCGCTGATCGATACGGCGCGCTTTGCGGCGGTCGAAGTCAATTCCAATGTGCCAAATGTGTTCGGCGATTGCCGTGTTCACGTCTCCGAGGTCGACGCCATCGTCGAAAACGAGAGCGACATATTTGAACTGGCCAATCCGCCGGTGACAGCGGAAGACCAAAAGATCGGCGCCTTCATTGCCGAACGAATTCCCAACGGTGCCACGATCCAGCTCGGTTTCGGCGCTGCGCCGAGCGCCGTTGGCCTGTCGCTGCGTGGCCACAAACATCTCGGCATTCATACCGAAATGTTCGTCGATGCCATGCGGGTGTTGATGCGCGAAGGCGTCGTCGACAATTCAGAGAAGTCGATCCACCTCGGGAAAACGCTCTACACCTTTGCCGCCGGAACCCGAGAGACCTATGATTTTCTTCACGAAAATCCAGCCATCGAAGGTCACCGGGTGGAATACACCAACGATGTCTCCGTGATCGCCCAGCATAAAGGCATGGTGTCGATCAACGCGACGATCGCGGTCGATCTCACTGGCCAGGCGTGCTCCGAATCGATCGGCAGCAGGCAATATAGTGGCACCGGCGGGCAGGTTGATTTTGTCCGCGGTGCCATGATGGCGGAGGGCGGACGGTCATTCCTCGTCACCCATGCGACGGCCAAAAACGGCGATCTCTCTTGCATCGTCGGCGACTTGGCGCCGGGCTCGGTGGTCACCACGGCGCGCACCGATGTTGATATGGTGGTCACGGAATATGGCGTCGCCGAATTGCGCGGCAGATCTCTGCGCGAACGCGCCCAGGCGTTGATCGCCATTGCACATCCGAAGTTCAGAGATGGCCTCCAGGAAGAGGCCGGCAAAAAAGGGCTCGGGCCTAAACCTTTAGCCGGCTAACTGGAATCAGCCGGCGGCGTTTTGTCACCGCTCTCGTCAGACCTCTCACCGAAAACCGATTCCGCGTCCGGCGTGGGTACGCTCTCGAGCTTGTCCGCCTCCGGCGCCGTCGCGCTCTCCACTTCAGGTTCCGGGGCAGGTGCTGGTGCGGGTTCCGGTGCGCTTACGGTCTCCGGCGGGATGGCTGCCGGCGCGGACGCTGCCGCGGCTTCGCTCGCCGCTAATTTTGCCGCTGCCTTGCGCGCTGCTTCACGCGCCGCCTTTTTCTCCTCGCGTTCTTGGCGCCTGCGCGCCTTGCGCAATTCTTCCAACAGTTCCGATTCGCTGCAGATGCCAAGCAGGAGCGGGTCATGGGGAGCGATATTTTGCGTATTCCAATGGGTACGCTCGCGTACGGCTGTGATGGTAGATTTTGTCGTGCCGAGCAGTTTACCGATCTGTGCGTCGTTCAGTTCCGGATAATTCTTAATCAACCAGGCGATGGCATTGGGCCGGTCCTGACGCTTGCTGACCGGCGTGTAGCGCGCCCGGCGGGTGCGCTGCGGAACTTTGGTGCTCGGCACGTTTAAATTCAGGCGCTGGCTTTTATCCTGCTCGCAGCGCACGATTTCGTCGCGCGTGAGCTGGTCGTTGGTAACCGGATCGAGGCCGCGGATTCCGACGGCGACCTCGCCATCGGCGATGCCCTGGACTTCCAGATCGTGCAGGCCGCAAAAAGCAGCAATCTGCTCGAACGTCAGTGCGGTATTGTCGACCAACCAGACGGCGGTCGCTTTGGGCATCAATAGTTCAGACATCGTTTATCCTTTCGTCCCAAATCCGATGCGGACCGAGGCTGTGCATTCAGCCGCGTCAAGAATTCACGCGACCAAGCATGTTCGAATGACAGTAAGGACAGTGATATATCGTCCTAAGGCCGACGCGGTAAAGGGTCAATCGGGCCTGTTAAGAAATTCCTTCATCGGGAATTAGCAGAATTTTGCCAATATGCTGGCTCGATTCCATCCGGGCATGGGCGCTAGCGACTTCTTTCAACGGTAATTCACTGTCGATCACCGGCGCGATCACGCCCGATGCCAGCAGGGGCCACACCTCTTTTTCCAGCGCTCTGGCGATACG
>JAPYQV010000247.1 GCA_029937205.1 Alphaproteobacteria bacterium | reverse complement strand
GCCCAACCCCTTGTTCATGCCTCGATCTCCTTATTGGCGTTTGCCTTGGGCTGAGCGTAGCACTGGCGGGCGGCGCTTTGTAAGATGCGTCGCTAGCGACCGCGAAAGAACCGGGAGCGCCATATGGCCAAAATATCCATTCTGCCCGAGGACGACCGCACCAATGGCTGGAGCGCGATCCTGCCGGAGCGCCCGATCACACCGGCGCTGAAAGGCGACCAGCATGCCGATTGGGTGGTGATCGGCGCCGGCTATGCCGGTCTCGCGGTGGCCCGGCGCCTGGCCGAGAACCGGCCCAACGAACGTATCATCCTGCTCGAGGCGCATGAAGTGGGCGAAGGCGCTTCGGGGCGCAATTCCGGCTTTGCCATCGACCTGCCGCACAATGTCGGCAGTTCGCTGCAGGAGCTTGAGGGATCGCACCGCTTTATTCGCCTCAGCCGCGCCGCCATCAGCTATCTCGAAGACGCGGTCCGGGACGGCAAGATTGCGTGCGATTGGAGCGCGCGCGGCAAATACCACGCCGCCGTCGCCGCTTCGGGGCGCAAGAATACGCTGCTGCCCTATGCCAAGGAGTTGGATGCTCTGGGTGAGAAATACCGCTGGCTCGACCGCGACCAGTTGCACAAAGAGATCGGCACGCGGCACTTTCACTCGGCGCTCTTTACCGCCGGCGGCTATCTGATGAACCCGGCAGCGCTAACCCGTGGTCTCGCCGACAATCTGCCGGAGAATGTCAGCCTGCACGAGCACTCGCCGGTGACCGCGGCAGAGTTCACCAACGGGGTGCGGTTGACCACGCCCAAGGGCAGTGTGGCGGCGCCAACGGCGATCCTGGCGGTGAATGGTTTCGCCACCCAATTCGGCTTTTACAAGCGTTCGCTGCTGACCTTCGTTTCGCACGCCAGCCTGACGCGTCCGCTGACAGCGGCGGAGCGTAACGACATGGGCGGCGAGGACGATTGGGGGCTGACGCCGGTCAACGCTATCAGCGGCGTCACCATGCGCTTAACCCAGGACCAACGTATTCTGATGCGCCAACGCTTCCGCTACGCGCCGAGCTTTCGCCGCCCGGCGGCGGAGGCGGTGCAATCCCGCGCCGACCATGAACGCCTGTTCGCCAAACGCTATCCCATGCTGCCGGAGGTGCACATGGAGCATACCTGGCGCGGCTTCGTCTGCCTTTCGCGCAACCATGCGCCGGGCTTCGGCCGCCTCGGCCCCAACGTTTTAGGCGCGGTGTGCCAAAACGCTGTCGGCGTGACCAAAGGCACCATCGGCGGCCTGCTCGCTGCCGATATGGCGTGCGGCGTCGACAATCCGTTGATCGCCGATATGGAAAGCCAGGGCGCGCCCGAGCGCCTACCGCCCCGCCCCTTCCTCGATCTCGGCGTCCATGCCCGCTTCGCCCTCGAGATGTGGCGCGGGCGCAAGGAGAAATAGGACGGTCGTCCTGTTTAGGAATTCGGTGCGCAGGCGCGTATGACGGCTTCGAACTGGGCCTTGGCGTCGGCGCCGCGCGAAAACGGCGCGAGGATCGGTAGATCGATACCCGAATCCCGGTAGGCCTGAATGCGCGCGCGGCATTCCGCCGCCGTGCCGGCGATGCCGGTGGCATCGACCAATTCATCGCTCACCGCGCGCGCCGCCGCCGCTTGATCGCCGCGTGCCCAGGCCTCGGCGATGGCCGCCGCCTCGGCCGGAAAGCCGTGATCGGCGATGAGACGGTTGTAGCGCGGGAAATAACCGGCATAGGCTGCCGTACCGACGCGTAATCTATCAAGCGCCTCGGCCCGGTTGTCGGCGACGGCGACGGGCAACAGAGAGGAGACGGTCATCTTGCCGGCGTCGCGTCCGGCGCGTGCTGCGCCTGTCGCCAATTGCGCCTTTACCTTGGCGCCGGTCTCCAGCGTACTGCGCGTCAAAATGATACCGTCGGCAATCTCGCCGCAGACTTCCGTCATTTTTGGAAACACGGCGGAGAGATAGATCGGCATGCTCGAGCGATGCGGATCGAACCACAATTCGAACTTCTCAATGCTTATGGTCTCGCCCTGATATTGCACGATACCGTCACGCAATAACGCGCGCACCAATTCGACGGTCTCGCGCACGCGGGTTAAGGGTTTGCCGTAAACCATGCCATGTTCGGGCTCGACCTGAATCTTGTGGCTCGAACCGATGCCGAGAATAAAGCGGCCTTGCGATATCTCATCCACCGTGGCCGCCGCCATGGCGATGGTCGGCGCCGAGCGCACGAAGGCGCTGGTGATGCTGGTGCCGAGGAGAATGCGCGAGGTCCCGACGGCGCAGGCCGACAGGATGGCGAATTGATCGCCGCCATGACCTTCCGCCACCCAGGCCGATTCATAGCCGAGCTGTTCGGCGAGCGTGACACACGCAACAACCTCACTGGCGTTGGGTCCGCCTGAAAAACTAATCCCGAGCCGCTCCATGGTCCCTCGCTTAAATTTTGTTCGGGACCTTATACCTTGCACGCCGATAGGCTTGTCAAATTTATCGCCTGTCTTAAGACGCCGCCTGGCTGCGTTTCTCCACCACCTGCTTGGCCGTCTTCACGGCGCGGACAACGAGTTCGGTCGCATCCTCGTCACCGCGTTGCAACGACAGCAAGGCCTGCCCGTGCACCTTCAAGAGCGCAAACATGTCGGCGCTGGCGCTGCTCTCGCGCACAATTGCTTGCATGATGCTGCCCATGGAAGCGGTCAGCTCGGTCACACTCGTGCTGGCGCCGTGCGAACGATTTTCGATATCCTCGGTTAAATCGAGCAATTCCGTGAGCGGCACGGTGGGCAGCGGCGCCCCGGGTTGCTCGGCCGCAAAGCGCTCGCCCTCAGCCGCCAATTGTTCGAGGCGGAGCGTCAAACGGCACAGGCGATGCTCCTTGACAATGCGATTGGCGCGCTTCAAAGCGGCGCTATTCGGTTTGGCGCTTTCGTCTCCGGTGGTTTTGTAATGCAGGCCGTTGGGCACGGCAAAGGTGCCGAGCTCATCAATCGTAATGCGCGATCTTGAACGCCGGTCCGGCCCGACATAGCCGGTGGTGACAACAAACTCACGCCGGTCATCGATCAATTGGTTAACCCGTCCGGAGGCAAAACCGACCGAAGCCGGCATGACGATGACATCGTCGGCACCCGCATTGATGAAGTTCGTGATGAGCTGGTTATCCGCCCGCCAGGTAATGATCGAGATCACCAAATACGGGTTTGGACCGATCTTGCCGAGACGAATATCGCGCACCAATTCACACATTTCGCCGGGCCGCTCATCGGCTTCGAGCACGAGAAAATCGATATCGCCGCGGCTGATCGAGAAAATTAATTTATCGGGCAGCGCCACGACATGCGTATTGGCCGGCCGAAAGCCGATATTGCGAAACGAATCGCGCAATATGCCACGCGTGCGGGCAAGCTCGTTGAAGAGCGCAACATTGACTTCCGTATAGTCGCGGCGGCCGTTATCGCTGACATTCCAGGAGCCGATACTGTGTCCGGCCGTACCGGGGATTATTTTCAACAATAGACAGTCCCAATCTTCAACATTGTTCTTCGCAATTGTCACGATCATGCGAAAACTCAGTTAAAGTAACGTTATAAACCTTGGTAAATTTCTGCTCTTAAATTCGGATGGCGGCGTTTACCATGACACCGCTCTCCCGGCGGGTGCGGTCGCCGACCACTTTCGCTGCCGTACGAACGGCGCGAACGACCAGTTCGGACGCTGCCTTGTCACCCCGTTGCAGGGCCAACAGCGCCTGACCGTGCACTCGGAGCAGGGCGAACATATTGGCATGCATCTCAGCCGCGCCCTCGATGGCTTGCATCACGGCGCGCAATGAGGCGATCAATTCGGCCGCCTTCATGCGCCCGCCATCGCGCGCAAGCAGCGCAATTTGGCTGACAAGCTCCGGCAATTCGCGCATATCTTCGGCCTCGGGGCGGGCGTCCGGCTGCTCCCGGAAAGCGCTCTCCAACTGCCCGCTCAACGCCTCGAGGCGCACCGTCATACGGCGCAGCCGGTGATCATCGACTACCCGCCCGATCCGCCGCAGGCGCGCGCCGTTGGGTTTTGCACTCTCATCTCCCATGGTTTTGAAGCGCAAACCGTTGGGCACCAGAATCGTGCCCAATTCATCGACCGTGGTGTGCGACCGAAGACGCCGGTCCGGTCCGAGATATTTAGTCGTCACGACAAATTTGTGCCGGTTATCGATCAAGCTGTCGACCCGTTCCGATGCGAAACCAACCGAAGCCGGCATCACGATCACATCGTCCGCACCGGCCTTGAGAAAGGAAACAATGCGTTCCTTATCCGGGCGCCAGGTCACGATGGATATGACAAGAAACGGATTGGAGCCGAGCGTGCCACTTCGAATAGCCCGCACAAGGTCATGTACGGCTTGCGGCTGCCGGTCAGCTTCGAGTATCAGCATGTCGATACCGTCTTGGCGCACCGCCGAACGCAAATTGCCCAAAACACCGACAATCTTTGTATTGAGCGGCCGAAACCCGATCTTACGCAGTGAATCGCGCAATATGGTGCGGGTGCTCTTTACGTCGTTAAAAAGGGCGAGATTCACCTTGGAGAGATCATGGCGGCGGAATACCGCCTGCCCATTGGAAGAGACGGTATGATCGTTCGGTCTTATGACACCTGTCGTCTTGGACGCCATTATCTCGAAGCCGCTCCCCCGGGATCGCCCCGCCGCAGCCTGCCGGCCCCGAGGCAGGGGTGGGCGCGACTCGTCTTGAATCAGATTAACCCGCACCTGATTAACAAATTACGCGTCCCTGACTGGAATATTGGACATATGCTGTATCGCGATTGAAAAAATGACTATTCGCGATGCCGGCGGGGTGCGCTTCAATCCTTCGCCGCCGCATGGTAGACCGTCGCCATGCGAATGACCGAAAAGAACAAATTCCTCTTTATCCCGATACTTGCCGTGATGGGCGTGACCTATAGCGCGCTCTTTCCGGTGAACAAGATGAGTGGCGAATACGGACTGCCTTACATTGGCTATGTTTTTTGGTTCTCTCTTTTGGCAACGCTGATATTGATCATCATCGCCGCGTTTAAGAAGGAATTGCCGCGCTTCACGTGGCCCCACATCCGCGCCTATTTGATACTGGGCACCATCGCCGTCGCCGTGCCGGTGCCGCTGCTGACT
>JAPYQV010000246.1 GCA_029937205.1 Alphaproteobacteria bacterium | reverse complement strand
GGGCGCATTCTGGAATTTCGCTATGATTGAGAGTCGGAGTCAGGCGCTTTTTCGCCGTCGCACGCCACCGCTTTCTTTTTCGGTAAGTCGAGTTTGAGGCTCAATTCCTTCAAATGCTTTGCTGCCGCCGGGGCCGGGGCGCCCATCATGAGATCCTGCGCCGTTTGATTGAACGGGAACATGATGATCTCGCGAATATTGGGTTCATCGGCCAGCAGCATGACAATGCGGTCGATACCGGGCGCAATGCCGCCATGGGGCGGCGCGCCGTATTGAAAGGCCTGATAGAGAGCGCCAAAGCGGCTCTCGACCTCGGCCTTGTCATAGCCGGCGATTTCGAACGCCTTGATCATCACATCGAGACGGTGGTTCCGGATGGCGCCGCTTGAGAGTTCGACGCCGTTGCAGACGATGTCATATTGCCAAGCGAGAATATCGAGCGGATCTTTCGTTTCGAGCGCCTCGAGCCCGCCTTGCGGCATGGAAAAGGGATTGTGGCTGAAGCCGATGGCCTGGCTCTCTTCGTCCTTCTCGTACATGGGGTAATCGACAATCCAGCAAAAGCGGAACGTCCCCTCCTCGATCAAACCGAGTTGCTGCGCCAGTTCGACCCGCACCGCACCGGCATAGCGCGCCGCCAATTCCTCCTTGTCGCAACTGAGGAACAGGGCATCGCCATCGCCAAGACCCGAGACCTCTTTCAGGCGCGCGATAACATCATCGGGAATGAATTTGGCGATCGGGCCCTTGCCGCCGCCACCTTCGAAAATTATATAGCCGAGGCCGGGCGCGCCCAGGTCCTGGGTAAATCCGATCATCTTATCGAAGAAGTTGCGCGGCTTGTCGGCCACGTCCCGCGCCGGAATGCCACGCACCACGCCGCCCTTCTTGATTACCCCTTTGAAGGCTTTGAATTCCACTTCATCCAAGGCAAAAAATTCGGTGACATCGACAATTTCCGTGGCAATGCGAAGATCGGGCTTGTCGGTGCCGTAACGCAACATCACATCGGAATAGGCCAGGCGTGGAAACGGCATCGGCGTGATTTCGCGCTCGGTAAATTCGTCAAATATGCCATGCATGACCGGCTCCACCGCAGCGAACACATCGTCCTGCTCGACGAACGCCATTTCCACGTCGAGCTGATAAAACTCGCCCGGCGAGCGGTCGGCGCGCGCATCCTCATCGCGAAAACACGGCGCGATCTGGAAATAGCGGTCAAAGCCCGAGCACATGACGAGCTGCTTGAATTGCTGCGGCGCCTGGGGAAGCGCGTAGAACTGGCCCGGATGCATGCGGCTCGGCACGAGGAAATCGCGCGCGCCTTCGGGCGAGCTTGCGGTCAGGATCGGCGTTTGAAACTCGGTAAAGCCCTGCTCGATCATACGTCGGCGAATGCTGGCGATGATCTCGCTGCGCAGCAGAATATTGCGGTGCATGCGCTCGCGGCGAAGATCGAGAAAACGATAGCGCAGGCGCGATTCCTCGCCATATTCATGATCGCCGTGCACCGGAAGCGGCAATGTTTCAGCCGGGTTCTGAATTTCGACTTCGCGAATATGCAGTTCCACGTCGCCCGTCGGCAGGCGGGTATTCACCGTTTCGTCGTCACGCCGAACGATCGCGCCGGTCACCGTAAGCACGGTTTCCGATTTCAGCACCCGCGCCGCCTCGAACATTTTATGATCGGCCTCGACCACACATTGCGTGATCCCGTAATGATCCCGGAGATCAACGAAAACGAGATGGCCGTGGTCCCGGACGCGGTGCACCCAGCCGGATAATCGCGCTTCTTCTCCAACATTCTCGGCGCGCAATTCGGCGCAAGTGTGGCTTCTGTAACGATGCATCTGTGACGGCTCCTGATTTACCCGCACCCAGTCTAGCGGGGAGCGAGAAAGCACATGGATCAGGGCCATTTGTCAAGGCTTGGCAGGCGTAAGGCACTGGCCGAATCGCCTGCTATCTTGTAAACACGGGTGAACCTTATGCCACGACAGATCACATTCAGCTTTCTTTTGATATTTTTCACTCTCCCGGCCTTTGCCGAAGAGCGTGTCGATGATTTTCTGGAAGCGGCAAAAACCGGCGACACCAAAGTCATTCGCACACTTTTGACGGCAGGTGTGGATGTCCAGGCAGGCGATTGGGCCGGCTGGCCAGCGCTCAACTGGGCCGCCTTGATGTTGCAGAATGAAACAATTGAAATCCTACTCGATGCAGGGGCCGATATCGAATATCTCGCCAAAGGCGGCAAAAACAGCGGCCGCCCCCTGATGATGGCGGCCAAAAAATATGAAGGAACGGCAACGGTGAAACTACTCGTCACGCGCGGCGCGGATGTGAACGGTGCGGATCAATATGGTCGCACCGCCCTGATCGTGGCGGCGCGCTACGGCCGCCTGGAAACGGTCCGCTATTTACTCGAGAACGGCGCCGACCCGAACGCCGAAAGTCTCATGAAAAATTGGAAGACGCCCCTGATTGCGGCGAACCTGCGCGGCCACGACACTGTTGCTGATCTGCTGGTGCATGCGGGAGCTTCGCGGTGACCGGCGTTACGGTCATTACCGAAAGCGCCCTGCTGGCCGAATATTGCAGCGGCTGGCAGGACGCGGAATACGTCACGGTCGACACGGAATTCATGCGCGAGAAGACCTATTGGCCGATCCTCTGCCTGATCCAGGTCGGCGGCCCCGACGAATCGGTGGTGATCGACCCTCTGGCCAAGGGGATTGATCTGCAGCCGTTATACGATCTGCTGATCAATCCGAACGTCCTAAAAGTCTTCCATGCGGCGCGCCAGGATGTCGAGCTTTTCCATCATTTGACCGGCCATGTGCCCGCGCCGCTGTTCGACACCCAACTCGCGGCCATGGTCTGCGGATTCGGCGATTCGGTCGGCTATGAAAAACTCGCCGCCCGTCTGGCAAATGCCCAGATTGACAAGACGTTGCGCTTTACCGATTGGGCACGCCGGCCGCTCACGGACCGCCAAATCCTCTATGCCGTGGCGGATGTCAGCCATCTCCGGCCGATCTACGACAAGCTTTGCGCGCAATTGGAGAATAACGGCCGGCGCGCCTGGATCGACGCGGAAATGAAAATCCTTACCAGCCCGGCGACCTACGAAAATCCACCCGAAGAAGCGTGGCGGCGAATCAAGGTGCGCAACGGCAAACCCCGCTATCTGGCGATCCTGCGCGAAGTTTGCGCCTGGCGCGAAAAGGAAGCACAGCGCCGCGACATTCCGCGCAACCGCATTGTGCGCGAGGAGGCGCTGACGGAGATCGCCGCGCATGCGCCGAGCAGTGTCGACGAGTTGGCACGGGTCCGCGCCATCAGCCAGAAACTTGCCGAGGGATCGATGGGGACAGCGATCCTGAAAGCCGTGGCGCATGCCCTTACGCTCGATCGCAACTGCTACCCCACGCTACCCGAGCGGATGGAAAAGCCGGTCGGGCTGGCGCCGCTCATGGATTTGCTGAAAGTGATGCTGAAGTTGCGTTGCGAGCAGACCGGCGTCGCGCAAAAATTGGTCGCCACGGTCAGCGAGTTGGAGCGCTTTGCCGCCGGAGACGAAAATTCACCTTTGCTCAGCGGCTGGCGGCGCGAGTTGTTCGGCGATCTCGCGTTGGCGTTGACCGAGGGCCGCGTCGCGCTAACGGTACTGAATGACCAGATATGCATCATTCCGCAGGATGCGGAAGCGGCAAAACTCGCCGCCCCACCGCGCCGCACCAAGCGGTCGCGCAGACGCGCCGGGCGCAACAAGCAAGCTGCAGCGGAAGAATCTGCTACGAACTGACAGTCGTCAGGAACTGACAGTCGTCAAGAACTGACGGTCGTCAAGAACTGACGGTCGTCAAGAACTGACGGTCGTCAGTTTGACGCGCCGCGCCGCGCCGTCCTTGAAGAGTTTGGGCGACACCATGAGGGCTTCATGAACATTGAAGCCTTCCCCATCGCCGCGGCGTATGCGGGTATAGTCCCCGTCAGCACCCAGTTCCCAACTTTGCTCGGTATCCTTTAAATTAAACGCCATGATGCGGTCCATTAGTTTGGCATGAACCCGTTCGTTGCGGATCGGCACCAGGATCTCCACCCGCCAATCAAAGTTTCTCGGCATCCAATCGGCCGAGGAAATATAAACTTTGGCTTGTTTGGATGGTAAGCCGTGGCCGGCGCCAAAACAGGTCACGCGGGCATGCTCCAGAAAGCGCCCGACGATGGATTTCACCCGGATATTCTCCGATAGACCCGGCACGCCGGGGCGCAGACAACAGACACCTCGCACCACCAGATCGATGGCAACGCCGGCCTGTGACGCCCGGTAGAGTGCGTTGATCACTTCACCGTCGACCAGGGAATTAAGCTTGGCCCAGATTGCCGCCGGGCGCTCGGCCCGGGAATGGGCGATTTCATCTTCGATCAGCGACAGGATCTCGTCGCGAAGATCGATCGGCGCCACGGCAATGCTATCAAACTGATCGGGCCGCGCGCCGCCAGTGAGATAATTAAAGAGATAGGCGGCATCATGGCAGAGCACCGGGTCGCAAGTGAAGAACGAAAGATCGGCATAAATTTTCGCTGTGATCGGGTGGTAATTGCCAGTGCCGAAATGCACGTAACTGCGGATGCCGTCGGCTTCACGCCGCACCACGAGGGACGCCTTGGCATGGGTTTTCTTATCGAAGAAGCCATAGACGACTTGAGCGCCGGCACGTTCCAAGTCGCGCGCCCACTTGATATTCGCTTCCTCGTCAAAACGAGCATTGAGCTCCACCAGGGCGGTGACTGATTTTCCCGCCTCCGCCGCCTCGATCAAGGCCTTGACGATGGGCGAGTCATCACTGGTGCGATAGAGGGTTTGCTTGATCGCCACCACATCGCTGTCCCGCGCCGCCTGCGTGAGGAACTGCACCACCATGTCGAAGCTCTCATAGGGATGGTGCACCAATAAGTCCTTGGCGCGGATCGCGGCAAAACTATCGCCGCCATGTTCCCGCACGCGCTCGGGAAAACGCGCGTGATAGGGCGTGAACAAAAGATCTGTGCGGCCGCATTCAATTAGCATGGCGGTATCGGCCATGCCTAATAGGCCGTCAATCTTGACAATGTCTCTGCTGTTTACGGCGAGGCTGCCGGCAACGAAATCGAGCAGCCCTTGCGCGATGCCATGGTTGACTTCGAGGCGAATAACAATGC
>JAPYQV010000245.1 GCA_029937205.1 Alphaproteobacteria bacterium | reverse complement strand
CTGCGTTACCATAGCGGCGATTTGGCCGAGGTCGGCGAATGCGGCTGTGGCCGCGGCCTGCCCACCATCCGTCGCATCATGGGCCGTACCCGCTCGACCATCACCCTTCCCAATGGCGAGCAGCATTATCCCAGCCTGCAGGACCTTCTGATCAATTTTGATATGGTGCGGCAGTTCCAAATTCGCCGCCGCGAACGCGACAGCCTCGACGTGAAGTTTGTCGTTACACGCGTGCTCACGGAAAGCGAGGCGGCGGAATTTGCCGGCGAAATGCGCGCGCGCTTCAAACATCCTTTCCGCGTGAATATCAGTTATCACGATGAATTGGGGCGCAGTGAAAGCGGCAAGTTCCATGATTTCCGGGATGTCTACAGCGAAGGCGGCGGTGATGGCGGATAGGCGGCCGCCGCAATTTCGCACCGCCGTTTCCGGCTTAAAATGGCCGGCCATGCCGGCGCGCCACGCGGCTCACACCATGGCGCTGCTCTATCAGTTGGAACACAGCCAATGGCTGCCTGAAAAAGAGCTGGAGCGTCTTCAATTCCGCCAGATTCAACTGTTGCTGCGCCACGCATTTAAGACGGTGCCGTATTATCGAGAGCGCCAGGAAGCGTGGGGAATTGACCTCGAGCGGACGATCACGCCAGAGACCCTGCGCCGACACATTCCCATTCTAACGCGGCCGGAAATTCAGGATTTGGGCGACGCGCTTGTCAGCGAAGAGGTTCCGGACTCCCATGGCGCGCGCGGCGAAGTATTTACCTCAGGTTCGACCGGCAGGCCGATCAAGGTGGTGAAGAACGAGTTGAGCGAAACATTCTGGAATGCGCTGACGGTGCGCGATCATCTTTGGCACCGCGACCCGAATTTGAGGCTGGCCAGCATACGCCCGCTGGCCGGAGATATGGCGTCCTATCCGGACGGAAAATTAATCGATAATTGGGGCGGCATGATGGCCCATGCCCTCGCCACCGGCCCGAGCGGATTGTTGAATATCGGCACGCGGATTGAAGACCAGGTCGAATGGCTGCAGCGCTTCGATCCCGCCTATATCTTAACCTATCCCGGAAATATCCAGGCGATCGCCATTTATTGCGAGCGCCACAAAGTTCGCTTTCCGAATCTTGTACAAGTTCACACCATATCCGACCTGCTGCGCCCTGAAGTGCGCACGATCTGCCGCGGCGTTCTGGATGTGCCGGTGATCGACGCCTATAGCAGCGCCGAAGTTGGCTATATCGCCTTGCAATGTCCGACAAGTGAAAACCTGCATATCCAATCCGAATCCGTATATGTCGAGGTGCTCGACGAGAATGGCAATGACTGCCAAGTCGGCGAAGTGGGTGAGGTGGTCATCACGCCGCTGCATAATTTGCTGATGCCATTGTTGCGCTATGCCATCGGCGATTATGCCGAAGTGGGGCATTGCGACTGTGGGCGCACCTTGCCGGTCCTCAGCCGCATCATGGGTCGGACGCGGAGCATGGTGCGGCTGCCAAATGGCGATGAATTTTACGTCAGCTTCCAGGACCTGCTCACCGGCTACGATATGATCCGCCAGTTTCAGGTCGTGCGCCGGGGGCCGGAAGCGTTGGAAATGAAATTGATCGTGACGCGGGAGTTGGATGATGCGGAGGCGGGGCAATTGACGAAAATATTACAGCAACGGTTTCGCCACCCGTTTGCCGTTTCCTTCAGCTACCACGACGAAATTCCGCGCAGCGCCGGTGGTAAGTTCGAGGATTACAAGGATGAGAGCGCGTTAGCTTAGCGGCCAGATCCAGAGAATCATCGGGATCGAGACCGCGACGATGATAATTTCCAACGGCAGTCCCATGCGCCAATAATCGCCAAAGCGATAGCCGCCGGGGCCGAGGATGAGGGTGTTGTTCTGATGCCCGATGGGCGTGAGAAAGGCGCAGGACGCGCCGATAGCCACCGCCATGAGGAAGGCATCGGCATTGACCTGAAGACGCTCCGCCAGACCAAACGCAATAGGCGCCATGATGACAGCGGTCGCCGCGTTGTTGACGATGTCGGAGAGCGTCATGGTGACGATCAGCAAGATGGTCAGCACGACTATTGGCGATATGCCGTCGCCGATGCCGAGTATGGACTCCGTGATCAGATCGGTGGCGCCGGTGGTTTCCAGCGCGCCGCCAATCGGGATCATCGCGCCCAATAGGATGATGACGGGCCAGTTGATGCTGTCATAGGCTTCGCGCAACGAGGCTACATTGAGAAACAGCATCGCCATGGCTGCCAAGCCCAGTGCAATCGGTGCCGAGACGAGGCCAAGCGACATAAATATGATGGCGCCGATAAAAACGGCAAGGGAAAGCCAGGCGCGCTCAGGCCGGCCGATCTTGAGACCGCGCTCGGCCAGCGGCAGGCAACCGATATCGCCGAGGATGGTCGGCATTTGATCGACCGGGCCTTGCAACAGCAGAACGTCGCCGGCGCGCAGTCGCATGGTATGGAGCCGCGTTTTCATCGGCCGCCCCTGGCGCGAGACGGCCAACAGGTTGACGCCGAACCTGCCACGCAGGCGGACGCCGCGCGCTGTTCTATTCTCAATCATGCCGGCGGGCGAAACGACAGCTTCCACCAGGGCCACTTCATCGGACTTTAGGTCGTCGCTCACTTCGGCGCCGGAGCCGACCAGCTCCAGGCCGAAAGTGCTTACCACCTTGTCGATGCCCTCGGGCGCCGTTTCCAGGACGAGAATATCGTCGGCCGATATGCGGCCGCGCCAGGTCGCGCTGTGAATACGCTGATCGGCGCGACTCAGGCCGACAAATTCGATTTCATGTTTTTCGAACTCGCTCTCGATTTGGCGCCGGCCCTTGCCGAGCAGCGGAGACCCTTCCGGCACACGCAGCTCGGTGACATAGGCCTCAATTTCAAACAGTGAATCATCGCCTTGCTTGGCGCGCCGCGCCGCCGGAATAAGGCGCCAGCCGAGAAAGGCGACGAACACTAAGCCGGCCAGCGTTACCACGGCGCCGACCGGGGTAAAGTCGAACATCGAAAAGGGCTCGCCGCTGGTGCTGGCACGGTAGTTTGCAATGATGATGTTGGGCGGTGTGCCGATCAAGGTAATGGTGCCGCCGAGGATCGAGGCAAAGGCGAGCGGCATGAGAATGAAGCCGGGCGTCCGCTTTACCTTGGCGGCGGATTTCAGCGCCACCGGCATGAGTAGTGCGAGCGCGCCGACATTGTTGATAAAAGCCGAGAGCAGTGCCGAGATTGTGCCAATGAAACCGATATGAAGCGATTGGCCACGCTCTGCCGCCGGGTCGAGGCCCTTGGCCAGGAGATCGATGAGCCCCGAATTCGAAAGCGCGCGGCTGATAATAAGCACTGCCGCCACGGTTACGACGGCCGGGTGGCCGAAGCCGATAAAAGCCTCCATGGGCTCGACAAGCCCGATCACCACCGCCACGAGAAGCGCGGTAAAGGCAATCAGGTCATAACGCCAGCGCCCCAATATAAAGAGGATTAGAATTGCGCCTATCAGGGCCAATATAGCGATTTGCTCGAATGACATGTGGCTGCGCCGGTTAACTCATGGTGGGACAATGGGGAGTCGCTTCGGATCATACTCTGGCACGCATCGCGCGGCGATGCGCAAAACGGCAAAAAATAGCCACACGGAAGCCGCCTAACCGCATTCCTGCTGGACAGAAGCGGCGCAACGCGGTGCAATCGAGCCAATGAAATTCAATAATAGCTGAACGGCGTATCTGCGTCCGTGCGGGGCGGGGAGGGTGAAATGATTTTGTTGACCGGAGCGACCGGAACGACGGGACAAGAGACGGTTCGTCAATTGCTTGAAAAGGGTGTGCCGTTCCGGGTGATGTCGCGGGATATCGCGCGCGCCAAATCCGTATTGGGCCCGGATCTCGACTATGTCGAGGGCGATTTCGCGGCACCGGAGACCCTGGCAGCGGCGTTTGACGGGATCGAGCGGCTGTCGCTGCTCTGTGCTTTCGCGGAGAAAATGGTATCGCTGGAGTTGAACGCGGTCGCGGCGGCCAAACGCGCCGGCATCCGACATATTGTCAAAATGTCGGCCATCGGCTCGGCTCCGGACGCGCCGACCAAGATTCGCCGTTGGCATGGCGAGATCGAACAGCGTATCGAGCGCGAAGGCTTCGCCTATACCAATCTCTGGCCCAATGCGTTTATGCAAAATTTTCGCCGATTCGCGCCTTTCATCATAAAGGAAGGCAAATTTTATGCTTCCCTCGGCGAATCCCGTGTGGCGCTGGTGGATGTGGTGGATGTTGCCGCAGTCACCGTAGCGGCGCTCACCGAGGACGGCCATGAGGAGCAAACCTACGAAATTACCGGGCCGCGCGCCTATAGCTACGGCGATTGCGCGGAAATACTGTCCCGCGTCCTCAACAAGACCGTGCGCTTTGAATCAGTATCTTTGGAGGCTGGACACAAGGCCTTGGTCGATGCCGGATTGCCGGCCATGCTGGCAGATGCGCTGATCGAGATTGACCAGATGTTTATGGACGGTTTCGGCGCGCCGGTCACCGATGTGGTCGACCGGGTTGTCGGTCGTCCGCCGCGCAGTTTCGAGAAATTCGCGCGCGCCAATATCGATTCATTCACCTAACCCCGAACAGCAGAGTTTAAAAACGAAACATGGCCGAATACATCAAGAAAGCCCCGCCCCAGAAAGCGCAAGATATGAGCGCGGTCGAGGAAACCGCGCGCCGCATGTTGGCCGATATCAAAGAGAATGGCGATGATGCGGTAACCCGCTATGCGACGGATCTGGATAAATGGCAGGGCGGCACGTTTCGTGTCTCCGAGGATCAAATTGCCGCGGCGGAAGCGTCCTTGCCCGAAACCTTCAAGGAAGATTTCGAATTCTGCCACCGGCAAATTTCAGAGTTCGCCAAGCGCCAACTCGATACATTGACAAATTTCGAGTGTGAAACCGAGCCTGGAATTATACTTGGGCAGAAGCAAATTCCGGTGACCAATGTCGGCTGTTATATCCCGGGCGGGAAATACCCCCTGGTGGCGGCGGCAAGCATGAGTGTCGGCGTGGCGCGAGTGGCCGGCGTCGAACATATTATCGGCTGCGCGCCGCCACGCGACGGCAAGGAAATGTATGCGCCGACGCTTTACGCCCTGCACAAGGCGGGGGCGGATGAAATCTATGCTCTGGGAAGAAGCCACACGCGTTCCCTACATCATCGTCA
>JAPYQV010000244.1 GCA_029937205.1 Alphaproteobacteria bacterium | reverse complement strand
CCCGCAAGGTGGGCAACCATCTTCAGAATGGATTGAGCAAACTGGCGGAAAAGCACGATATCATCGGCGATGTGACCGGCCATGGGCTATTTACCGGCGCCGAATTCGTGACCGACCGGGTGGCCAAAACGCCGGCAGCGGACCAGACCGGCGCCGTGGTAAACGCCATGCGCGAGCGCGGCGTGCTGATCAGCCGGACCGGGCGCGCCGACAATGTGCTCAAAATTCGCCCGCCCATGCCGTTTTCCACTGAAAATGCGGATTTCCTGCTGCAAAACCTCGACGATTGCCTGGCAAACCTGTGATTGCCGAGCCCACCAGCGATGACTGACTTCTACACCACTGGGCTCGATGAGCGGGCGCGGCGCATGACACAAATGGCGCTCGAAGCGCTCAAATCCTGGGGCATCACAGATAGTGCGCCAGAGCTGGTAAAAATCCGCGAAAACGCGGTATTTCGCGCCACCGCGCCGGATGGCGGCGAGGCTGCCCTCAGAATCCACCGCCACGGCTATCACACGGATGCGGCACTCGAATCGGAATTGCAGTGGATGCGGGCGCTGCAACAGGACGGAATCGACGTGCCGGCGATTGTGCCGACCCGCTCGGGCGCGCTGTTCACCACGATAGCCGTCGAAACTGTGCCCGAGCCCCGCCAGGTCGATATGGTGCGCTGGCTGCCGGGTGCGCCGCTCGGCACCCTTGAGCAGGGTTTGAGCGCCGCCGTGCAGGATATCAGCCAAACCTTTACCCAGGTTGGCCGACTGGTCGCCGAGCTCCATAACCATGCCGCCGGTTGGCCACAGCCGACAGGCTTTCAGCGCCATGCCTGGGACGTAGAGGGGCTCACCGGCGAACAACCGCTGTGGGGGCGGTTTTGGGAATTCCCCGGCCTCGACAAATCGCAACGCGACTTGATGGAGCGGGCGCGCAGCATCACGCGCAACGATTTGATTGCCGTCGGCCAGCCGGCCGAGAGCTACGGCCTGATCCATGCGGATTTAAACCTCGACAATATGTTGACCCATGAGGGCCGCGTCATGGCGATAGATTTCGATGATTGCGGATTCGGCTGGCATCTCTTTGACCTGGCGACTATTTCAATCCTGTTTCGCGGCAAGGATAACTATGATGAAATTCACCAATCGCTTATCACGGGCTATCGTCAAATTCGTGCCTTGAGCGATGAATTACTCCAGCTCATGCCGCTGTTTTATTTGCTGCGTGCGTTCACCTATGTCGGTTGGATTCACACCAGGAACGAAACCCGCACCGCTCAGGAGATCGCGCCTGAGATCGTCGCGTTGACCTGTGACCTGGCCGAAACTTACCTGCAGTCACACTGAGCAGCTTAAGGGGAGAGAAAATGAAAGCGGCGATCCTCAGCGAAAGCGGCCTGGTAATCGGTGAGGCAGCGCAACCTGAGCCGAAAGCCAGCGAAATTCTAGTTCGCGTCCGCGCCGCCGGGCTTAATCGCGCCGATGTTTTGATGGCCGATGGGCGCAAGCATGGCAGCCTCGGCGGCGGCGGCGCCATCCTTGGTCTGGAGTGGGCGGGAGAGGTCGTTGCGGCGGGCAACGACACGGAAGGATTTAAGGCGGGAGACCGGGTGATGTGCTCCGGCAGTGCCGGCTATGCGGAATATGCCGTCACCGATTGGGGCCGGGTGTCGCCACTGCCGACGGTGGAAATGAGTTTCGAACAGGCCGCCACCCTGCCCATCGCGCTACAGACCATGCATGACGCGCTGGCCACGAACGGCCGCTTGCAATCGGGCGAAACCGTGTTGATCCAGGGGGCGAGCTCCGGCGTCGGCCTGATGGGACTGCAGATTGCCAAATATTTGGGCGCCAAGCTGGTGATCGGCACGACGCGCGATGCCGGGCGGCGCGCCCGGCTCGCTGAATTCGGCGCCGATATGGCGCTGGATCCAAGCGACCCTGCCTGGCCGGACGCGGTGCTGCAAGCAACCGGCGGTGCCGGCGTCAATCTCATCGTCGATCAAATTTCGGGCGGCGTGGCGAACGAGAATATGAAGGCGGCGGCGGTCAAGGGCCGCATCGTCAATGTCGGCCGCCTCGGCGACTTTAGCGGCGAGTTTGACTACGACCTGCACGCCCTGAAACGGATCGACTATATCGGCGTCACCTTCCGCACGCGCTCGGTCGAAGAGGTGCGCGAGATCAATCGCAAAATGCGCGCCGATCTATGGCCGGCGGTGCAAGCAGGCACGCTTCAGATACCGCTCGACCGAGTGTTCCCGCTGGCCGAAGCGGCAGCGGCCCAGGCCCATATGCGCGCCAATGCCCATTTCGGCAAAGTGGTGCTTAGCGTCTAACGATTTTGGCGCCCTAACGGTTCTGACGCCCTAACGATTCTGACGATTGTCCACCAAATCCGTAACCACCGCCGGGTCGGCAAGGGTGGAGGTGTCGCCCAGCTCGTCATGCTCGTTGGTGGCGATCTTGCGCAAAATTCGGCGCATGATTTTGCCCGAGCGCGTTTTGGGCAGGCCGGGTGCCCACTGAATGAGATCGGGACTGGCAATCGGGCCGATTTCCTTGCGCACCCACTGCACCAACTCTTTACGTAATTCCTCTGACGGCTCGAAGCCGATGGTCAGCGTCACATAGGCGTAGATGCCCTGGCCTTTAATCTCGTGCGGGTAGCCGACGACGGCGGCTTCCGAAACCGCGCTGTGGGCAACCAACGCACTCTCGACTTCCGCCGTGCCCATGCGGTGGCCGGAGACATTGATGACATCGTCGACCCGCCCGGTGATCCAGTAATAGCCGTCTTCATCGCGGCGCGCGCCGTCGCCGGTGAAATAGCGCCCGGGATATTGCGACATATAGGTTGCGACGAAGCGCTCATGATCGCCATAGAGCGTGCGCATCATGCCGGGCCATGAATCGCCGATGCACAATAGTCCGCTGCAGGCGCCCTCCAATTCATTGCCGTCCGAATCGACGATCAGCGGCTTCACACCAAAAAACGGCAGCGTGGCGGAGCCCGGTTTGAGCGCGGTTGCGCCCGGCAGGGGGGTAATCAGAATGCCGCCGGTCTCGGTCTGCCACCAGGTATCGACGATGGGACAGCGCTTCTCGCCGACAACTTCATTGTACCAAATCCAGGCCTCGGGATTGATCGGCTCGCCGACCGTGCCAAGGATGCGCAGAGACTGGCGCGACGTGCTCTCGACCGGGCCTTTGCCCTCGCGCATCAGGGCACGGATGGCGGTAGGCGCGGTGTAGAAAATATTGACCTGATGCTTGTCGACAACCTGCCAGAAGCGCGAGGAATCAGGATAGTTGGGCACGCCCTCGAACATCAACGTCGTCGCGCCGTTGGCGAGCGGGCCATAGACAATATAGCTGTGCCCGGTAACCCAGCCGACATCCGCCGTACACCAATAGACATCGCCGTCGTGATAATCGAAAACATATTTGTGCGTGAGCGACGCATATAGCAGATAACCGGCGGTCGAGTGCAGCACGCCCTTGGGCTTACCGGTCGAGCCCGAGGTATAGAGGATGAAAAGCGGATCTTCCGCATCCATCACTTCAGCTTCGCATTCAGCGGAAACGTTGGCCGCCGCTTCGTGATACCAGACGTCGCGCCCCTCGACCCAATCGATGGCGCCGCCGGTGCGCTTGACGACAATCACCAATTTGACACTCGGGCTCTTCTCCAGCGCTTTGTCGGTATTGGCCTTGAGCGGAATTGGTTTACCACCGCGGAGGCCTTCATCGGCGGTAATGACGCAATTGCTGTCACAATCATGGATGCGGCCGGCAAGGGAATCCGGCGAAAAGCCGCCGAACACCACCGAATGCACCGCCCCGATGCGGGTGCAAGCGAGCATTGCGTAGGCCGCCTCGGGGATCATCGGCATATAGATGGTGACCCGGTCGCCCTTCTGAATGCCGCGCGCCTTCAAAACATTGGCCATGCGGCAAACATGCTCGTGCAGCTCACGGTAGCTGATGGCTTTCGATTCGCCCGGATCGTCGCCCTCCCACAGAATGGCAACCTGGTCGCCGCGCGTCTCCAGATGACGATCGATGCAATTGGCGCTGACATTTATCTTGCCGCCCTCGAACCAACGAATTTGCGCCTCGGGACCGAAGCGCGAATCCTTAACCTTGGTCCAGCGCGATATCCAATCGAGCGATTCTGCCTGCTCCGCCCAAAAGCCGTCCGGATCGTCGATAGAACGGGCATACATTTCCTTGTACGCCGCCGTGTCGCAATGCGCTGCCGCCGCCAGTTCGGGGGTGACGGGGAATAATTCGTTATCGTGCGGACTCATTTGACGCTCCAAGTTCTCGCTATCTGCCATATTGCGGCCGCTAACGGCCAATTTCGCGCGGGATTATCGGACCATTGCCATGGTCGAACAAGTCAATCGGGGCTGCTCTGTCCTACAGCTCCAACACAATATTTTCGCCGTCGATTGAAACGCGCAGCGCGCGCAGCCAATCACCGATGCACGGGCCGGCCAGGCACTGTCCGGTCTCCAGTCGAAACAGGGCGCCGTGGGTGGCACAGAGAATATACCCCGTCTCCTTGTCGATGAACCGGTCCGGCGTCCAATCAAGCGGCCCACCGGTATGCGGGCAACTGTTCTCATAGGCATAGATGCGTTCACCCTTACGGGCGATAAAAAACTCGAAGGCCTGCGGCCCGTCGCCGATTTCAAAGCCCTTGCTGCCACCATCGGGAATTTCCGACAGGCGGCACAGAATTTTACCCTCGGGCGCGCTCATACGGCACCAGTAAGCATATGTTCCAGATCGTCGATCAACTCCTGACGGTCTTCGATGCCAATTGACAATCTGAGCAGATTTTCCGGCACGCTGCTTTCCGGACCCTCGATGGTTGCCCGGTGTTCCACCAAACTTTCAACACCGCCGAGCGATGTCGCGCGCAAAAACACCTGCGCCCGCGCCACCGCCGCAAGCGCCGCCGCCGCGCCACCGTCAACCAGCACGGAAAGCATGCCGCCAAATCCGCCAGACATTTGCCGTGCGGCGACGGCATGGCCGGCGTGGGCCGGCAGGCCGGGATAGAGCACGGCCTGGAGTTTTTCGTGCCCGTCAAAATGATGCGCGATGGCAAGCGCGCTTTCAGATGCGTGGCGCACGCGTAAATATAACGTACGCATTCCCCGGAGAAGCAGCCAGGCTTCGAACGCACCGAGCACGGCGCCGCCTTGCCAACGGG
>JAPYQV010000243.1 GCA_029937205.1 Alphaproteobacteria bacterium | reverse complement strand
GCGTATCGCTACCCTATGGCTGCCGCTATGGCGGCTGCATTTCCTGCGCCGCCAAGCTGCTGCACGGCACGGTCGATCAAAGCGAGGGTGTCGCGCTCAACGGCCGCCAGATGAAGGACGGCTATGTGCTGCTCTGCGTGGCCCGGCCCGAAAGCGACTGCACGCTTGATGTCGGCGTCGAAAGCCACGATATACTGTACCGCAACCCGTTCCAAAGCCCGCTCGCTCCGGGCGAGCTGAAGGCAGATATCCGGGAGGACATGCCATGAACCATGACGAAGAATATCCATCGGAATATCTGGCCACGATTTTGCAAGAGGTGCAGACCATCGCCATGGTCGGCGCCAGCGCGGACGCGTCGAAATTCAGCTATGGCGTGCTCAGGGTTCTACACGAGACGGGCTACGACATGATTCCGGTCAATCCGGTCGAGGCCGGCGGCGAAATCCGCGGCCTCAAGGTTGAAAAATCCCTCGCCGATATCGATAAGCCGGTCGATATGGTGCAGGTGTTCCGCACATCGGAGGCCGCTTACGGCGTCACCGAGGAAGCGATCAAGATCGACGCCAAAGTTGTCTGGATGCAGATCGGCGTGCGCAATGACGAAGCGGCGGAAATGGCCGAAGCGGCCGGCCTCAAGGTGGTCATGAACCGTTGCCCCAAGATCGAACTGTTCCGCCCGTTCTGGAAACCGCGCCTCAACCAGGCGATTTAGACGTCAGAGCAAATCCCGGAGCGCCGCCACCAGCGGCGTATCGGCCGGCGGCATGGGATAATCCCTGAGGCGCGCCGGCTTGACCCACTTCAGATTTTGGCCTTCGCGCGGGCGCGGCGTGCCGTTCCAGATGCGGCACACGTATAGCGGCATCAGGAGATGGAAATCCTCATAGGCGTGCGAGGCGAAGCTGATCGGCGCGAGGCAGCTATCCTCCACGTCTATTCCGAGTTCCTCATTGAGCTCGCGAATGAGCGCCGCTTCCGGGGTCTCGCCGTCCCTGAGCTTGCCGCCGGGAAATTCCCACAGGTCTTCGAGATGCTTGCCCTTCGGGCGCTGGGCGATCAGCACGCGGCTGTCGGCATCGACCAGGGCGACCGCCGCGACCAGCAGAATGGGCTTCGCCGCCAACCCGTCAGGAACGGTAGTCGGCATTGATATCGATATATTTGTGGGTCAGATCGCAGCTCCAAACGGTCGCCGCAGCGCGGCCGACGGCAAGTTCGATGGCGATGTCGATCTCCCTGCCTTTCATGTGGCGGGCGACGGTTTTCTCAACATAACCCGGCGCCCGTTTGCCGCCGCGCGCCACCTTGTGGCCACCGATGGAGATCACCATTTTCTCCGACCTCACGTCTTCGCCGGCGCGGCCGACCGCCATCACCAGGCGCCCCCAATTGGGGTCTTCGCCGGCAATCGCCGTTTTGACCAGCGGCGAATTGCCGACCACCAGCGCGACACGCCGCGCCGCCGCGTGGCTGCGCGCGCCGCTAACCGTAATGGTGATGAATTTGGCAGCGCCCTCGCCGTCGCGCACAATTTGCTGCGCCAGATCGGTCATCACCTCGCCCAACGCGCTGCGGAAGCCACCCAGGCGCTTGTCGCCGGCCCGCGTGACGGCGCGGTGGCGGGCACCCTGCCCGGTTGCGAACAGCAGGCAGGTATCGCTGGTCGAGGTATCGCCGTCCACCGTGATGGAATTGAACGAAATTTCATTGGCCGGACGGAGCAGCGAATTCAGCACCCGCACCGGCAAGCGCGCATCGGTGAACAGGAAGGCCAGCATGGTCGCCATATTGGGCGCGATCATGCCGGAGCCCTTGGCGATGCCGGCGATGGTCACGCGCGCGCCGTCGATCGTCGCGTGCCGCCAGGCGCCTTTCGGAAAGGTATCGGTGGTCATGATGGCGCGCGCGCCTTGGTGCCAGGATGTCGCGCCGATCTTGTCATAGAGCGCCGGCAAGGCCTGGATGATGCGCCCATCGTTCACCGCCTCGCCGATCACGCCGGTCGACGCGATAAATATTTCATGGGCCGGGGCGGCAAGAATTTTCGCCGCCGATTTGGCGGTGCGCCGCACCGCCGCGTCGCCGGCCTTGCCGGTAAACACATTGGCATTGCCGGCATTGACCACCAGTCCGCGCGCGCGGCCACCCGGCAGCACGTCGCGGCACCACTTTACCGGCGCGCCGGGGGTCCGGGATTGGGTCAGGACGCCGGCGACCCGTGTTCCTTCGGCGAATTCCGCAAGCAGCAAATCATCGCGCTTTTTATAGCGCTCAGCGCTCGCGGCGGCGCCCAGGCGCACGCCCGCGACCGCGGGGATGGCGGGAAATTTTTTCGGCGCCAGGGGCGATGTGCCGCTCATGTCCGGACCCTCACATCAAGGTGCGCCGGTGAGGCCATCAAAGAAATCTTCGTCAAGATCGAACAGTTCGATCTCGGCGGTATGGCGCGCCTCCGCGGCCGCTTCCGACACCAATCGGTCGGTGATCTCCGTGCGCAGCCGGGTTTCCATTTCGGCATAACTCGGTGGCTGCAGGGTGCGCCGCTCGGCAATGCGTATGATATGCCAGCCGAACTGGGTTTTGACCGGGTCGGATACTTCGCCGTCTTCCAGGCTGAAAGCCACATCGCCGAATTCCGGCACCACCTGCTCGCGCCGGATAAAGCCGAGCTCGCCGCCCTTGGGCGCCGACGGCCAGACCGAATAATTTCTTGCCGCCGTGGCGAAATCCTCGCCGTCGTCCAGCACCGCGACCACTCTTTCCGCTTCTTCTTCGGTCGCGACCAGAATATGGCTGATCTTGAGCTCTTCGGTGGCGGGGAAATTTTCGAGAAATATTTCGTAACTTTCGTGCAGGAAGTCCTCGGTCATATAGCTTGCGACGATATCGGCGGCGTAATAATCATAGATCATGCGCATGGCATAGAATTCACGCCGCGCCACAACGCGCGGATCATCCGCCAGACCGGCCTCGGCGCCTTTTTTCGCCAATAGCTTGATATCAATCAGCTGCTCGCGAATAAGCGGGAAGAGCTGCTCGGCCAGCAAATTGCGAAATTGTGCCGGCAGAAATTCCAGCGCCAGCAATAATTCGGTGCGGGTAATGGGCTCGCCGTCTACCGTCGCTGCAATGGGATCCTGCTCGGCAGCGTCAACGGTCCGAGAATTTGCGGCAACCAGCGCCATGAACAGCGCCATGACCATGGCCATGACCATGGCTGTCAGCGCCGGACGCCACGCCCGGCGAGCGAATATTCCAGTCAAAAACATAAGCCAACCCTTTGCCGCTGGGCGCCGCACACATACGGCGCTTTCGAGAACGGCTTAAAGCATATCGCCAGAATTCATACAACCTCACCGCACCCGGGCGGCCTGCCGTTGACACTGTCATGTCACATGCTTATTTCTCAGGGACGGGCCCATCGCGGCCGCGCATAATTCTTAGGCTATTTTTGAGGTCGTCCCATGATGCGGGGATTGACGCGCCGAATTTTCGGCACGGCAAATGAGCGTGTAGTTAAGGCCTACGCCAAACAGGTGGAGGCGGTGAACAAACTTGAATCCAAGTTTGAGGCACTGTCCGACGAAGATTTGCGCGCCCACACGATTGAATACCGCGCCCGCCTCGACAACGGCGCCGAATTGGACTCGCTCCTTCCCGAAGCCTTCGCCAATGTCCGCGAGGCGGCCAAACGCACCCTCGGGCAACGCCATTACGATGTCCAATTGATCGGTGGCATGGTCCTCAATGAAGGCCATATCTCGGAAATGTCGACCGGCGAGGGCAAGACCCTGGTGTCGACGCTGCCGGTCTATTTGAACGCGCTCTTGGGCAAGGGCGTGCACATCATCACGGTCAATGACTATCTCGCCAAGCGCGACGCCGCCTGGATGGGCGCGATCTACGAATTTCTCGACATGACCGTCGGCTGTATCACCCACGGCCTGCCCGACGACGAACGCCGCAACCAGTATCATTGCGACGTGACCTACGGCACCAACAACGAGTTCGGCTTCGACTATCTGCGCGACAATATGAAGCACACCTTGGAGAGCATGGTGCAGCGCGATTTCTGCTACGCCATCGTCGATGAGGTCGACAGCATCCTGATCGATGAATCGCGCACGCCGCTGATCATCTCCGGCCCGGCCGAAGACCATTCGGAAATGTATCTGCAGGCCGATAAGTTGATGCCAAAACTCGGCGAAGACGATTTCGAAATCGACGAGAAGGCGCGCACCACGACGCTCACCGATGCGGGCACGGAACATGCCGAGAAACTGCTTGATGAGGCGAATCTGCTGAAGAGCGACAATCTCTACGACATCGAGAATATCTCCATCGTCCACCACATCAACCAGGCGCTGCGCGCCCATCATATGTTTGAGCGCGACAAGGACTATATCGTCAAAGACGGCCAGGTCATCATCATCGACGAATTCACCGGCCGCATGATGCCCGGACGGCGCTTTTCCGACGGCCTGCACCAGGCGCTCGAAGCCAAGGAATCCGTCCCCATTCAAAACGAGAACCAGACCCTGGCCTCGATCACTTTCCAGAATTATTTCCGCATGTATCCCAAACTCGCCGGCATGACCGGCACGGCGGCCACCGAAGCGGCGGAATTTGGCGATATCTATCAGCTCGACGTCACGCAAGTCCCGACCAACAAGCCGTGTGTGCGCGGCGACAATGACGATGAGGTCTATCGCACCGCCGACGAAAAATGGGCGGCGATCATCAACCGCATCGAGGAAAGCCGCGACTCAGGCCAACCGATTCTGGTCGGCACCACCAGCATCGATAAATCCGAGACCCTCGACAAGCTGCTCACCGAGAAGAAAATCGGGCACAAGGTGCTGAACGCGCGCTACCACGAGCAGGAAGCGCGCATCATCGCCCAGGCCGGTGTTTTCGGCGCGGTGACCATCGCCACCAATATGGCCGGTCGCGGCACCGATATTCAGCTCGGCGGCAATGTCGATTTCCGCATCCTGGACGAGCTCGCGGATATCGAGGACCCGGCTGAGCTGGAGGCCGGGCGCGTGCGCATCCGCGCCGAGGTGGCGGCCGAACGCGAGAAAATCATCGCCGCCGGCGGACTCCTGATCATCGGCAGCGAGCGCCACGAGGCGCGCCGCATCGACAATCAGTTGCGTGGCCGCTCGGGGCGCCAGGGCGATCCCGGCGCATCGGTGTTCTTTCTCTCCCTGCAGGACGATCTGATGCGCATTTTCGGCTCGGAGAAGATG